>JASEGF010000300.1 GCA_030017935.1 Bacteroidales bacterium
AGCACCACCGGATTATCCGCAGTATAGCAATATGGCGATAGCGATGGATACTTATCACTCATCAGATCCACACTCAGCCACGCACTCAGCTCGCTATCATAATATCTCGCTCCGAAATATGTATAGCTGGTCTCGTTGTCTAGCTCCTTGGCGGTGTACATAAAAATATTTTTGTTATGTAAAATTAATGAATCTTTTAAAAAGTATTATACTAATCATGCCCTATAGATGAATATATTAACTCCCAATTTTTATTTTTTCTCAAAAAATAAAAATTGGTATAAACTCTATCATATGATAATATTATTCTAACATTAAAAAAAGCATAATTATCATAAAAGGCAATATTTGAAAATAAACAAACACATGTTTTTTTACGGGCATACTTTTTTGTATGCGAATAATAATCACATCCGCTTATTATTTTAATATTATTAAAATTACAATTAATTTCTTTTATATTTGTTTTATTAATAAATTTAGTATAATCTATATTATTTTTTACTAAATTATCATCAAAAAATGTTTTATAAATTTCTAAATAATTAACAAAATCATTTATTATTAATGGACTTTTAATTATATGTACATCTTTCTGACAATAATCTTCTTTTATTTGATGTTTTAAATCATAAATTACAGTAGAATAAATTTCACATATGTCTCTATCATTTACTTGCGATTTCAATGAATAGAAATTTAAAAATAAAAAAATAAATAAAATTAAAATTTTTTCTAACATATTATAATTTTTAATTATTTAACAAATCTAATCCAATATATTTTAATTCTTTAATATTATATTGTGGAATAGTAGGTAAATTAGAAGATGGAAACACTATATCATCAGATGGATTAGGTTTTTCTATAATAACTTGTCCAGATTTGAATGGAATACCTATAGCATTAATGAAGTCAACTGCAACAACTCCAACTTTTACTCCAAATCCAAAAATTTGACTATCTCCACCTCTATGTTTGGTGGGAGAAAGTTTAAATGTTTGATTACCTGGATTATTAATATTCTCTCCCGTACTAGTATTTACTTTATTATATTCCATATCTCCACAATGACTTAATTCATCTATCAAAACCATAGCAACACCAAAAGCACTAAGCGCTAATTTTTCTATATCATTATTATCTATACTACCTAAATAATTTAATATATCAGCACCTAAAGTAAAATTATTAGCATCATTAGCATGAGCATCAGATCCTTCTATGAGAGTTATTGATGGTCCTTTTCCATAAGTTAAATATTCAATTATCTTATCTTTAGATAAACCAGTTGTTAGTGAAAAAGCATTGATAAAATTTTCATTTTTTGAAAAAATTTCTATATTATGTAAAATTGATTCAAATCTTTGTTGTGCTTGTTCTGATACATTACACCTTTCATAATCTTCTTTTGAAGGAGGATTTATTATCCACATGCCATTAGGATCTATCAATATCACCGGATTCCCGCTACAATACATATATGCTGACGTGCTCGGATACTTATCGCTCATCGGATCCACACTCAGCCACCCACTCAGCTCGCTATCATAGTATCTAGCTCCGAAATATGTGTAGCTAGTTTCTTTTTCTAGCTCCTTAGCTGTATGCATAAAAATATTTT
>JASEGF010000301.1 GCA_030017935.1 Bacteroidales bacterium
AACAAGCAATTAGTGGGAAAATATATCATAGCTATAGTCCATCTAATGAGTATTATTATATTAATTTCACATTTTATCTCATTACAATTCAGTACTATATGTACATTTACTATAAACAAAGAAAAATGTATTCAGTTCTATTCCGAAAAAATGTGTTTAAAAACCATACAAATTCAATATTATCCTATAAATTCAACATGGAAAAATACTATTAAGGATATTTCCATAACACTGTTACCTAGTAGTGATAGTAAAAAAGAAATAGTATTTTCGGCTCTCAATCCAGCATTATATAAAGGTCATTTGTTTTTTTTAATTCCAAATAAAAAAAATAAACAACGCATTGTTGATACTTCTAATAGCGGAATCAATTCTACAATAACATCCCAGTATAGTATTCTTATAAAAAAAGATTATGGCTATACACTATGGATATATTCATTCTTATTCATTATCGTCTTTATGCTCATTTTCTATTTTTTCAATTTCAACAAACACAATTATAAATAATTCATCACTTCTACTTAATTTTGCTTGATTTTCATTTAATATGCTCTACTATCATGTTTTTAGAACAATATATTATTTACACATTTAAATTGATAAAGCTTTTTCACAGATATAGACAGTATCTATCTGGTGGATTGGTAGTATCTTTATTTGCTAATAATTTTTTTTACATTTTATAGGAGCACATCTATGCCTAAAGAAATGATGAATACAAAGGAGGTAGCCGAGTATTTAGACATTCATGAAAAACAGGTATACCTTTTGATAAAGGAAAACAAAATTCCATGTACAAAAATTACTGGCAAATGGCTTTTTCCCAAGCAACTTATAGATGAATGGATTGTGCGCCATTCTACGGAACAAATAAAACTTATTGTAAATAAAGTCAAACAAACAGGTGAAAGCATACTATCTGCAGGCAGCAATGATCCGGTATTAGATATTTTTCTTAATCAAATAAAGCAGAATCACCCAATGTCGTATATCTTTAGCACTTCTACAGGAAGTTACACTGGGTTAACTTTATTGAATAATGGTCTTGTAGATATTGCGTGGTCACATCTCTATGATGCTGAAACTGAAAGCTATAACATTCCATTTGTAAGAAAATTATGTACCAATAGAGAACTAGTGGTTATGCACATGTTTGATAGAGAAATAGGTCTTATCATTAATCATAGTTTAAAACATATCATTAAAGATTTTAGTTCAATTACTCAACCTGAAGTAGTGTTTATAAATCGTCAAGAAGGTTCAGGTATACGTCAATTGATTGATCTATATATGACTAGATATGCCATCAACCCGAAGCACATTAAAGGATATACAAATGTGAAATATTCTCATATTGAAATAGGGTTGGCAATACAATCAGGCGAAGCTAACTGTGGAGTAGCCTCTGTTGCTATTGCAAATTTCTTTAAATTACCTTTTATCCCTTTAACTGTTGAAAGCTTTGATATGATAATATCTAAAGATATTTTTTTCAATCAAACAATTCAGTCGCTTATAAAACTGCTACACAATCAGTCATTT
>JASEGF010000302.1 GCA_030017935.1 Bacteroidales bacterium
CACGACCATTAGGTAAAATATTATGATAAGAAAGAAATTCTATTGCTTTTCGGTTGTTAATAAAATTAGCATCTTTTGCATGTATAATACCACCTGTATAATCCCAGAGTATATTCCCTTCAGCATCTTTTTGACAGGTGGTAATGGCACAGCGGGCGTTTTCTATGGTAGCACCATTTTTTAATTCCACTACGCCCTGATTGCTTTGCGGATATTGAGATAAGTCTCTGTTGCCCCAGACTTCTATGCCCTGCCACATGGTACCACAGCCATTAGTTAAGGTGCCTCCATCTAATATTAATTTTGCACCTGGCTCAATAATTATTTTTGCTTGATCGGGCATTAAAACTTTACATGTGATAGTTAAAGTTACACCTTGCTTAATTATAATATCTGTATATAATTTTATATTAAAATCCCATGTTTCATTTTCAGTAATTTCAAGAGGAATAGGTGAATAAGGACAATTCTTAACATATCTTCTAACAGATTTTAATGCTAATGCTCTGTGCATTTTCCCTATTTGTTTGGGAGAAAAATAATTAATTGTATTGTTTCCTCCTAACACGTTGTTTGTTATTTTATCTCCATCAGGGATAGTATTATCATAGGCATCTGCATACCAATTAGCAATATGTGGTGCATTGCCTGGATATGGTAAACCAAATATATCATCAAACCATTCTTCATCTATTACCATGTCTGCTACAGAATTAGGACAACCACCGCCTAAATATGTATGACATAAATCAAGACAATGCCCCATTTCATGGGCTAGGGTGCCAGCACTAGCCCAATCACTGATAGTATTTCCATCATTATATACACCTAACATAACTATAAAACTATTATAATCAAAATTGTTAATACTTGGCAAACTTGCATGAGCCCATCCAGATCCCCCTTCAGTAAAAAAAATGTTTAATTGTTCAAGCCTTGAAGGATCCTCATTCTCAATAATATTTAATAAAGTATATGGATTATATGTTTCCCATCCTGCTGTATTTTGATAAAAGTAAATTCCATTGAGTTCAAATCTAATCTTGCTATCTGTTAAACTTACTACACCAGATATTGGATCAGACGGAGAAGCAACATTTTCATAAGTACTACTAAACCAATTAAAAATATTATTTAATCTTTGTATATCAGTTGTACTATTAGTAAAATTTCCAGAACCATCGTCCTTTTGCATTATATTAAAATTTATCATTATTGTTTTTACAGGTGTATTTCCAGGTATATAATTAATGACTTTATTATATCTATTAATAAAAGCATATGAATTATACTCACATTGTGTTGATTTTGGATAATCATCAGGAATAGTAACTCCTCCACAGATAAATGAATAGTTTTGACTAAAACCACTATTAATATAAATTACAATAAAAAATGATATAAAAATTAATTTTTTCATAGGATTATTATTTTTAGTTAACAATTATTTTTTTTATCCAATAATTTCCATCTATGTCGGTAAGTTTAATTAAATAAATATTTGATGGTAGGGTTGATAAGTCTA
>JASEGF010000303.1 GCA_030017935.1 Bacteroidales bacterium
GGTTTACAAACTCGCAAGCTTTAGCTTGCTCAAACAGTGTAAACCCTTCTATCCATCGCGTCTTGCTTGTTTTATTTCAAATCATTTCCCAATGCGGATGAGACACATCTAAAGATGTGTTTAAGGCAAACTAGTAGTTTCGCTGGGAGACGAATAGCTCGCCGAAGGGTAGGTATTGTAGGTGCTGAAAAATCATTTTAAAATTTAAAAAATTATTAATATCTAAACTTAATAACCACAATTATCGTTATTTTTCTTTGCTTTTTCTAATGCTTTTTTTGCTAAATCTGCTATGTGTTCATCAATTATTTTTATGTCCTCTATATTTACAGGCAAATTTTTCGTTCTTAATGGACCATCATATATAAAATACCAAAAACTCTCTATTTCATCATCTGTAAATGATTTTAGAGTTTTTATTGTCAAAGGCAAATTTTCATTTATACATTTATATATGCAATGTTGTAAATAATTAATAGCATCTGCATCCCAATAACCACCTATTCCTAGTTTAATAATTTTTTTATAATAATCTTCCTTATTTATTACATTTCTTAATTCACAAAATAATTTAAGGTGATTATAGCTTTCAAAATACAATGTATTTTCATAATACAATGTATTAAGTGTATCTATGGGTGGTCTATAACCATAAATTTGTTCAAATAATTCAAATGAATCTGGAAATACTTCAAAAAATTGTACTTTCTCATATGTACCATAAACCTCATAAACTTCTGAAGGTAAAATATAGGATTCTTTTAACTTTTTTGATATATTTTTAATTTTTAATGTATCTACTTTTGTATTATTATTATAATTTTGTGAATACAATTGAATTTTTATAATTAATATTAAAAATATTAATAAAAATAATTTAATTTTCATAATTAATTAATAACATTAAAAATATTTAACTTTACATTTTCTGCTTTTATGTTTTTTATATATGGTTTAATATTATCATTAAACATTTTACCTGAATTACCTACAAAATCTTTTTCCCAACTAGAACCAGGTAATAAACATCCAGCCGTATCATCTGGATAATTACCAATATGAATTAATATACGTCTATCTTTAGAAACATTATCATTATATATTCTAAATACATCTGAGTGATTTTGACTACTATAATTTTCTAAATTATATGCCCCTTCAGGTATTCTTTGATCTTTTCCTGATTGTGTGGTAGATGGTCCAGCGGGCTCTAAAAAATATCCTTGAATTTCTGTACCTGGTATATTAAATACACTTATAGTTGATTTATCTGTTTCTATAAATCTAAATGAATTTATATTCCCTCCTCCTTCTGGTCTTTCTATTTCAATTGTTTGGGTTGTTTGAAATTCTCCTTTTTCATTTGTTGTACCAATATTATAATAATCCATTTTATCACCCCCTTTATCACTTACTTTTATAATTTCACCTGTATTTGTATTCAGATTAAATTCATCTATTAACATTCCATTCGGATCCACCAGCACCACCGGATTATTCGCAGTATAGCAATATGGC
>JASEGF010000304.1 GCA_030017935.1 Bacteroidales bacterium
GAATTTATTGAATTCCATAAATCTCCTAAAGCCTGCAATTAATGCATCATGTATCACACTATCAAAATCATAATCAAGGTCTTTTGCTTCACAAATATCATTATCGATTAATCCATCATCTGCAAACAATTTAGAATATTTTATAGACCCATCGTAGCTATTAGCTGATAAACCACAGTACAATCTGCCATATGCAAAACTATTAATACTTTGATAAATGAAATTATTTTTACGGTGATTTTGAGTATTATTTAAAACATCTAAATAATGCTGATAAGAAAAAGGTTGGTAATCATGAATAATAATGTTACTATTTCTCACATCTATATTATTATAAACATCATCATTATAGGTAACAATGGTATATTGCTGATCTTTATAGTTAAACTTTAGTTTACTATTTGCCTCAATGTTATTGTCGATATTCAAATAAATAGAGCCGACAAATTGCCTTTCATTATTCCCTAATATATAATAATGTACTTTCAAAAATTCATTTTCTATTTTAGCAGGATATGATAGCAATATATCATTATGCAACTCTTTAGCCAGTCTATCTAGTATGTGATTTAATAAATCATTTTGTGTATTTATAGTACCAGGATGATAAAGTCTCAAAGTAGATGGAGGCATAGCATAGAGAAAATCAGTTTTTTGAGGTAATTTATTAATAATATTTAAAATTTTATTATAATTATCTTCTATATCGAAAGGATGAGTTAATAGATTAACTAGTTGAATGTTATTCATATATTTTAATAAATTTTATTAAACAAAATTACTATAATTTATAATAAAGAAAAAGATAATTAAATTTGCATAAAACATATAAATAATGAAAATTCTAATTATCTGTACTGGTAATAGCTGCCGCAGTCAAATGGCAGAGGCATTTATACAATCATTTAATAGCAATTTAATTGTTTGCTCAGCAGGCACAGAGCCAGAGGATAAAGTAGATGATATGGCTATTGCTGTAATGAAAGAAGTGGGCATAGATATTAGCCAAAAAAGTCCCAAATCTGTAGAAAAATATATAAATGAATATTGGGATTATGTGATAACAGTATGTGATAATGCTAAAGAAAATTGTCCTGTTTTTTTAGGTGATGTGCAGCATCGTATTCACATTGCATTCGAAGATCCAAGCAATATAAAAGGGTCAGATGAATTTAGATTGAGTGAATATCGAAGGATTAGAGACGAGATAAAAGAAAAATTTTTTCAATTATATAATGAGATAATTGATCAATAAATATAGACAAAAAGCTAAATATATTAGATAGTTATCTGGTATTATGGACAGGTTTGTTATCTAGCTCTTTGTTTTTCAGGGCCAAAGCCCATACCTCTTCTTTCTCGTTGTCTGAAGCATGATTTGTTGGATTAAATGATTTGAGATTTACCCCGTGAGATAAATAGTTATTCTTCTTTTAATGTTTCTTTTACTATATATCTCACGGGCTGAATTTCTTATTTGTCAATCTGTGAAACGCTAAACTCGTTGTGC
>JASEGF010000305.1 GCA_030017935.1 Bacteroidales bacterium
AAAAACGTATTGTTTGGTTGATAATATTGGCTATCATTGAATTATTTTCTGGTATGGTCATTAATCATTTTCAACCATTATTACAGCAAATTTATGTTCTAGCACTTTTCATGCCTATGCTTACAGCTATGGGTGGCAATGCTGGTAGTCAATCTGCTACAGTTATAGTTCGCGCACTTGCTCTTGGCCAGGTGAATATAAAAGAATGGTTTAAAATTATTTGGAAAGAAATACGAATCGCTATATTATTAGCTATTATTTTAGGACTTTTAACCTTTATTAATGCTTTGATATTAAATTCTACACGCACTATACCAGAAGGTTTTTCTATTTCTTATATTTCTTTTGTGATTGCTTTATCTATGGCTATGCAAGTGATAAGCTCTACATTTATTGGAGCTTTTTTCCCTTTATTAGTCAAAGCTTTTAAAGGTGATCCTGCTTTAGCTGCTAGCCCAGCTATCGCTACTTTAGTAGACATTACGGGACTATTAGTTTATTTCTCTATTGCTAGTTTACTTTTGTAATTTTTTAAAACTCATTACTATGCGAATGAATGTAGGATTAAAATATATATTTAGCTAATTTGTTTTCTAATAATAAATTATTTTTGTAAAAAAATATGTCTGATAAACTTTATATTGCTGGCACTCGTGCTGTATTAGAGGCTCTAGAAAATAATGTATCAATTAATAAAATTTTTACAATTAAGCAAAAACAAGAATACAAAGAAATCTATAAACATATTTTTTCAGAGGCTAAAAATCAAGGTATTCCTATACAATATGTGCCCAAAGAGAAACTAGATTATCTATATAAAGGTAACCATCAAGGTATCATAGCTGAATCATCTCCAATTAAATATCATGATTTAAATGATTTTTTAGAAAATCTCAAAAAAGATCAACCATTACTTTTATTATTGGATGGCATAACTGATGTTAGAAATTTCGGAGCAATAGCACGCACTTCATTAGCAGCTGGTGTAGATGGCATCATAATTCCTCAAGGTGGTAATGTGCAAATAACTGATGACGCTATTAAATCTTCTGCAGGAGCTTTATTAACAATCCCTGTTATACGAGTTATACATCTCAAAGATGCCATTTATCAGTTACAAACCTACAATTACTCTATTATAGCTGCTACTGAAAAAGCTACAAAAACTATTTATGAAGCAGATTTCAAAAAACCAATTGCTCTAATATTAGGTAATGAAGAAAAAGGTATTCAGTCTAGTTTACTAAAATTATGCGATGAAATAGTGAAAATACCTATTGCTGGAAATATTGATTCACTGAATGTATCTGTAAGTGCTGGAATAATTGTTTATGAAATATTTAGGCAAAGATATATTTAAATAATTTTTTGGGTTCTATAACGTTTAGTATGGGTATAGATAAAAAAATAGTAATTTTAATGAATTTTATTTATTATTAGACAGTTATATATTAACCACAAAGTTCTCAAAGAAGGCACAAAGAACACAGAGAATGATAGAAT
>JASEGF010000306.1 GCA_030017935.1 Bacteroidales bacterium
TTGAGTGTTTGGCGGTGTATAAAAGAATAAAACCACAAAAATTATAATTATAATGATATAAACCCAGTAGAATGATTTATTATTTCTGAGAGGTTTTGAATTTTTTGCCATAACTTTTTTTTATCAATTTAAATAATTCATTTTTTTTATTTTACTTTTAACTAAAATTTGATAATATTATTATAAAACTTCATCATATTTCTCAATTTCAGTATCTGCCCATAAATTTTCCAAATTATAAAATCTACGTGATTTCTCTAAAAATAAATGGACAATAATATTATCATAATCTATCAAAATCCATTCCGCATTCTGCATACCTTCAATATGATGAGGACGATAATAATATTGCTTTCTAAGGTCATCTACTAAATTCTCAGCAATACTTTTGATTTGTAATGGAGATGTGCCATGAGCTACAATAAAGTAATCACAAAAAGTATTAGGTATTGTTTGCATATTAATAGTAATTATATCTTGAGCTTTTAATAAATGTAATGTTTTTAAAATTTTTTCTTTGGATATCTCTTCTTTCACTAATATTTTATCTTGCATTCGCTCCTTTGCTTTTAATTTTTTTATTATTAATAATAATTTTACAAAAAATAATTTTAAAATATTTTTGCAAAATTAATAAATAAAATCATAATGAATATAGAAATAAAAAAAATTACTACAACAGATTCAACAAATATAGAAGCTAGTAATTATTGGCAAAATGTAGATCCAGACGCAATGGTACTTTTTTATACATGGAATCAAACAAATGGCAGAGGTCAAGGAAATAATAAATGGTATAGTGAACCAAATAAAAATATCACTGCTACAATATTATGGAAAATGCAGCAACCAATTTCATTATCAGAAATACCATTATTTGTGTTCAGTGAATGGTTAGCAATAACAATATGTAATGAATTAAATAATTATCTAAAATATCATAAAATTAAAATAAAATGGCCAAATGATATAATAATAGATAATAAAAAAATAGGAGGTATATTAATAGAAAACATAATCATAGGCCAAGAATTAATAGCAATAATAGGAGGCTTTGGAATAAATATAAATCAAGAAAAATTTCCTCAAGAACTTACAAACGCAACATCTCTAAAACTGATAACACAAAAAGACTATAACGAAAAAGAAATATTAATGAAAATATTCAATAAACTTGTAGAAAGTTCTAAAAATATAATAAAAGATAAAGATAAAATACACGAAACATATAAAAAAATAGTGATAACTAATGAAACCCAAAAAGGAGAAATTTTAAAAACTAAAGAGATGATAGAGATGAAAATACTAGATATAGAAGCAGATGGGGCAATAATAATAAAAGCCCAAAAAGGGAATGAAATAAAGAGATATTATCATCATGAATTTAGAGTGGGTTATTGAAAGAAGGGGGGCAAGGAAAATTTAAATGTTATAGATTAAATATGTTTTTGACATCAAAGCACTGTACCGCTCCCA
>JASEGF010000307.1 GCA_030017935.1 Bacteroidales bacterium
ATTATACATTAGAGCCATACAAACAGATCAAAAGGAAGTAGAGAAAGTACTAAATATTATCCAGCAGTTTGATCCACCAGGTATAGCTGCTAGAAATTTGCAAGAGTGCTTATTACTTCAATTGAAAGCTATACCACAAAAAACTCCAGAAGTATTATTAGCTATAGAAATATTAGAAAATTACTATGAAGAGTTTACAAAAAAACATTATGAACATATAATGAAAAAAGCTAATATTAGCGAAGAACAATTAAAAGCAGCTATTTCTGAAATTCTAAAACTCAATCCCAAACCTGGAAACTCTCAAGCTCAAGTAGGTAGTCAAGCTATAAGTATTATTCCTGATTTTATTATTACTATAAATGATGGTGACTTAGAGTTAACCTTAAATAATTACAATATCCCTTATTTGCGGACTAGTAAAAAATATGAAAAATTATATGATAGTTTATCAAAACAGTCTGATGATGATCCTAAAAGAAAAGAAACTTTACAATTTATTAAACAAAAAATCGATGGTGCTAAATGGTTTATTAATGCATTAGAACAAAGACAAAACACACTATATATGACTATGAAATCTATTATGGAAACGCAAAAAGATTTCTTTTTAACTGGTGATGATACTAAGCTAAAACCTATGATTCTAAAAGATATAGCTGATAAAATAAAAATGGATATATCTACCGTCAGTAGAGTAGCTAATAGCAAATATGTGGCTACACCATATGGCACTTTTCTGCTTAAACATTTTTTCTCAGATTCTCTAGAAACACAATCTGGTGAAGAGGTATCTAATAAAAAGATTAAAGCTATTCTAAAAGAACTCATAGAAAATGAAGATAAATTTAATCCTCTTACTGATGATGAATTAGCTAAAATTTTAGAAGAAAAAGGCTACAAAATCGCCCGTAGAACAATTGCTAAATATAGAGAACAATTGAAATTACCTGTAGCTCGTCTTCGCAAAGAACTATAAAATTATTATTAGATGAAAAAATTCTTTTCTCAAACTCTGTCTTTTGTTCTGCACCCAATATTTATCCCACTTTGGTTTGCTATTGTATTGATTAATTCTGGTTATTTTTTAAATTCATTTTTAAATATCAATTTTTATAAATATTATATTTGGTTATTATTTATCATTATGATAATTTTACCCATAATAATTGTGATTTTTTCTCGACAATTAGAATTAATAGAAAGCTTTGATAGTTCCATACCAATAGAGAGAATTAAAATTTTGTTGATTATTTTATTAGCTAGCTTTTTTTTATACTTTTTTTTCCAAAAATTGAATATACCTTTATTTTATTTATTACCAGTTAGGATTACTATAATATTGACAATTTTACTGGCTATATTTAGTAGTTTTATGAATGTAAGCATACATAGTGCAGGATGGATGTCATTATTCAGCTCATTGTATGTTCTGCAATATAAATTGATAGAAATTAATATTGTAT
>JASEGF010000308.1 GCA_030017935.1 Bacteroidales bacterium
TAATAAACATTATATGGAATTTGTGCGAAAATAAAAATGGGTAAAAGAATTAATATTAATAAATAAAATTTTTTCATTTTGTAAAATATTTTTAATGTGATATATAATTTTGATTTTTATAAAACAAAATTATATATTTTTTTTAAAAAAATATATATGTAATTTTTATAATTTTTTAGTTAAAAGCTAACAATAAGTTGATTTATAATATTTAGATAAGGGGCAAAGTCATAGATTATTTGTAATAAGGTTGTAATTAAAATAATTTATCTCTTCGTCAAATATTTTTTTGGATTCTTTTATCGTATTTTTAGCCGAAATAATAAACTTAAATTTAAGAGTACAAAAGTTAAATTATATATTTATACCTTTTTAATATTTATACAAAATTAATGCATTAATTTTAGAATTTAACCATTCTCATTATACCAGCTAGCGTACATTGGATAGTGATTAGCTATATCCAAAACTTCTTTTTGGAATTGTTCTTCAGATAAATTTTTAATTTTTTTAGCAGGAATACCAGCAAAAACACTGTATGAAGGGATAAAAGTATTTTTAGTAACAATAGCACCCGCAGCAATAATGCAGTTATCCTCGATAATCACATCATCCATGATAATTGCTCCCATACCTATCAAAACATTATTACCAATTTTGCATCCGTGAATAATAGCACTATGACCTATCGACACGTTATTACCTATCTCAACAGGAGAAGTTTGATAAGTACAATGAATTACAACTTGATCTTGGATATTTACTTTATTACCAATGTGAATATAATGAACATCACCACGCACAACAGCGTTAAACCAAATAGTACATTGCTCACCGATAATAACATCTCCTACAATAGTAGCATTATCTGCTATCCAACAATCATTTCCCCATTTAGGTGAAATACCTTTTACACTTTTTATTAGAGCCATATATTAATTTATTAATATTAGTAACAAGATTGAAAAATATAAATTATATATTTTTATAAAAATATATTGTAATTTTTTCATATTAATCTATATTTATATCAAATTCACCAATAAAAACATTTCTCATATTAGACTCTACTCTGAAACTTTTATAAGAGTAAGGATAATATTTCACTGTTGTAGAATCATTCAAGGTAATTTGAAATGATTCAATTAAGCATGCATACTCCACAGGCTGCAATTCATATAATGACTTAAGATATTGAGCATATTCACCAGCAGAATTAAAATTAGATTGAGAGAGTTCTCGCTTAGCAACGACTAAATAACTTATTTTAGTATTAGACTCAAACCTATTATTAACAATAAATTTGCTGATTTTAGTAGTGTCTATAGATGTAGAGTTGAGCTTAGCCCAGAATAAAGTATTTACATAAATATTAATAGAATCTATTTCTTTAACTACTACATAAG
>JASEGF010000309.1 GCA_030017935.1 Bacteroidales bacterium
TTTTTTTCTTATCTTTGCTAATTATGATTAAAAAATCTACTATTGATTTTATTCTTGAGAATGTCCCTATTGATCAAGTTATTGGCGAGTACGTTTCCTTGAAAAAAAAAGGAAATAGTCTTTTCGGATTATGTCCTTTTCATAATGAAAAAACCCCCTCTTTTAGCGTTTCTCCAGATAAAGGCATTTATAAATGCTTCGGTTGTGGTGAGAGTGGTAATGTAATTAATTTTTTAATGAAAGTTGAGCAGCTTACATATCCCGATGCTATTAGATTTTTAGCTAAAAAATATCAAATACCTCTTGATGAAGATGATTCTCAGATTGATGAACAAAAAGATGAAAAAGAGAAAATTTTTATTATTAATAATTTAGCTCTCGATTGGTTTAAAAATCAACTTTGGAAATCTGAAGAAGGTGTCAATTCTGCTTTATCTTATCTTCATCATCGTGGTATATCAGATTTTACTATTCAAAAATTCAATCTTGGTTATAGTCCTAATAGTCGTGATGCATTTAAAAATTATGCTATTAATAAGGGTTATTCGACTGATGATTTAGTTAAAGCTGGATTAATAGTGCCTGATAGTTTAGCTGATAGATTTCGTGGTAGAATCATTTTCCCAATTTTTAATTTGGGTGGAAGAGTTATAGCTTTTGGTGGTAGATCTATTGGTAATATTCCAAATGCTGCAAAATATCTGAATTCTCCTGAAACACTAGTTTATAATAAAAGTAACGTTCTCTACAATTTGAATATTGCTAAAAAATCTATTGCTCAACAAAATTTATGTTATCTTACTGAAGGGTATTTGGATGTTATATCGCTTGTTCAAGCAGGTGTAGAAAACGTTGTAGCTTCTGCTGGTACTAGTCTTACTCAAGATCAAATAAAAGCAATACATCGTTTTACCAATAATGTATGTTTAATGTATGATGCTGATAATGCTGGTATTAAAGCATCTTATAGAGCTATTGATATGTTACTAGAAGAAGATTTGAATGTTTATTTAGTCTCTTTCCCTGATGGTGAAGATCCAGATTCCTTTGCTCATAAGGTTTCTACAACTGAACTTACAGATTATTTAGATAAAAATAAAGTTATTTTTATAGATTACAAAGTTCAGCATCTACTACCCAATGATACTAATGATCCTATTAAAAAAGCTGACGTTATTCGTGATATATTATTATCTCTATCTCACATATCTGACCCTTTAGTCCAAGCTGAATATTTAATTTATGTTTCTAAAAAATTTAATATTGATGAATTTACTCTCAGAGATGAATTTCAACGTATATTGAGAGGGAAATATAAAAAAGAAAATAACAATTTTTCTTCTATCAATCAAAAGAAATCTAATCTTAACACTTCTAATTATATCCCCTCTACAATT
>JASEGF010000030.1 GCA_030017935.1 Bacteroidales bacterium
AACAGTTATTGGTATGGTTTCAGCATTTGACGCTATTGAAATTGCAGGTGATATCAGCCCTACTATTGTAGCAGGTGGTATGAAGGTAGCTCTTTTGACAACCGTCTTTGGTTTGATTGTAGGTATAATTTTACAAATTTTCTTTAATTATATTGTTTCACAAATAGAAACTATCGTAAATGATATGGAAGATAGTACCATTACATTTGTTGATATCATTTCTATGGCAAAAGATAATAAATAATTATGAAAAATAAAAAATTATATAACATAATATTTGCAGCTGTATTAATAATATCAGCAGCTGTAATTTTATTCGTTAATAGTGTAGATGTTAGATTATATGTGGGTTATGTTTTAATATTGGGCTCATTAATAGCTTTATTATATTCATCTATCAGTGTAATGTCTAAAAACATTAAGAAAAATTTAAAATATATTATAGTTTTTATTGCAGCTATAGCTTTAGTAGTATTATTTTATTTCATTTCTCCTAGTAATGACCTCCCTCTATCTATTTATGAAAAAACAAATACTCCACTAGGATGGAGTAAAATAATAAATGCAGGCATGTATTTAGTATATACTTTAGTAGGAATTGTTATTTTATCTCTTATATACTCTCAAGTTAGACATTTAATAAAAAAATAAAATTATGGCTAGAAAAATCCCACAATTAAATATGTCTTCAACGGCAGATATTTCCTTCTTGCTTTTAACTTTCTTTTTACTTACATCATCTATTAATACTGATAAGGGATTATCGCGAATGCTACCACCTTTACCAGATCCGGATTCTAAACCACCTATTATAAAAGAAAGAAATGTTTTTACAGTGTTAGTAAATACTTATGACCAACTTTTAGTAGAAGGTAAGCCGGGAGATATTCGTAATCTACGTAAACAGGTAAAAGAATTTATAGCAAATCCTTATGATGAACCTAATCTCAGTGAAGGTGAATTTATTACTTTACCTCATTTAGGACAAGTAAGGAAATCCAAAGGTGTAATATCATTGCAAAATGATAGAGGTACATCTTATGAAATGTATATTAAAGTTCAGAATGAATTAGCAGGCGCCATCTATGAACTTAGAGATGAGCTAGCTCAAGAAAAACTTGGTAGATCTATTTCGCAGATCAGTGATCAAACTATCATAGATGAGATACAAAAAGCAGTGCCTATGTCTATTTCTGAAGCTGAACCAAAAGCAGTAGGAGGTAAATAACATGTCAAGATATAGAAAAGAAAAGAAAAAAGAAGTTCCAGCTTTAAATACTTCTTCAATGTCTGATATTATTTTTATGTTCCTTTTTTTCTTTATGGTTATTACAACTATTCGTGAAGCCACATTATTTGTTAAGGTTAGTGTACCCGCTGCTACAGAAATTCAAAAATTAGAAAGGAAAAATTTAGTATCATACATATACATAGGTACTCCTACGAATATACAAATGTATGGATCAGAATCTCGTATTCAATTAAATGATCAATTTGGAACTGTAGAACAAATAAGCGCTTTTATCGAAAGTGAACGCGCTGCTCGTCCAGAACAAGACAGACCATTCTTAATTACTTCTCTTAAAGTAGATCAAGATGTTCGCATGGGTATAGTAACTGATGTGAAACAAGAACTTAGGAAAGTTGGTGCTTATAAAATTAATTACTCAGCTAAAAAAACTGATAATTTATTTAAATAAATAATTAAAATTTAAAAATTTTTTTAAAAAAGGGACTAAATTTTTAGTCCCTTTTTATTTATATTGTTTCATACAATTCTATTAATTTTTTCCCCTCATTCTCCCAATTATAATATTTCTCAATTGCATTTCTACCATTTAAGCCCATTTCCTTAGCTATTTGATTGTTATTTATTAGAAGACTAACTTTATCAGCTATTGACTCTATATCAAATGGATTAAAACAAAAACCACAATTATTTACTTCTATAATTTCTTTATAATGTGGCATATCAGATGCAATAATCGGTAAACCAGCAGCAAAATATTCAAATATTTTTGTACTTAATGCTATTAAATAATTAGGTACAGGATGTAATAAAAGTAATCCAATTTTTACTTTAGAAAGTAATGCTACTACCTCATCTCGACCCAAAACTCCATGATAAATCACTTGCTCCCATTCTTTATGATTTTGCAAATCAGCTTCTAATGATGGAGTAGAAAATTTGCCAGCTAAATGCAGCTTAATATTAGCTTTATAGGCCACCTGCATCATCTCATATATTCCCCTAATCCCTGATATACCTCCTATATAAATCATAGCGTTCTCTCTATCTTCCCATCTTGCATTGATATATGGAAATTCTTTTAACTTTGGATAATTTCTCACTTCTACAGTTTTATCATTATATTTCTTTAGTCTATTCGTAATCTCTGGCACTACAGTTACTATAGCTGTAAATTTCTTTACAGATTTATTCTCATATTTTTTAAAAGCACTTGCGATTATTTTAAGAAGAAATTTATTGAGATAAGGTTTACTTAATAATTGCTTGGGTACATCCTCGTGAACATCATAGATAACTTTTTTATTTCTTTTCAAAAGTTTAAGTCCAATAGGTATAAGCTCTGGATCATGGAAATGGTAGATATCTGCATCTACCATCAATGCTTTTTTATATACTCTTTTAGTAGTTAATATCATACGTTTTAATCTAGAGCTAGGCTTTCCCACATCATATATTTTTATTCCATCTACTATATTATCTCCGAGACCATCAGCTACTACTAAACTGATTTCATAAATATTTTGTAAACTCTTGCATTCTTTGTGAAATATTCTGATATCATCTCTTTGGTGTACACTAGTTAAATGACAAACTCTCTTCATATTTTACATTTTATTTATTTAATAATTCATTATAAATGTCAATAAATTTCATTTTATTCACATCCATAGTAGCTTTTTGTATAATAATATTTCTGTTTATTTGCCATGCATTCAACTGATCAATTTTAAGTGCCTCACCCAAGAAATTAGTATTTAAATCATTGACTATCAAGCCATTAACTTCATTTTTTATCCATTCATGATAAGCTGGTAGATCAGATACAACAGGAATGCAGCCAAAGCTCATAGCTTCTAACAAACTCGTAGGTGTGCCATCAGATAAAGGAATAGACACATAAAGTTTAGCTATGTTGTAATATTCATAATTCTTATCTTTAGATAACCAACCAACAAACTTCACATTATTATATAAAAGTCTATTCTCTACTATATATTCCAACCTGGCTTTATCGTCTCCCTCACCAGCTATTATAAGCTGCCAATTTTTATCAGCACTATTTTTTAAAAATCTCTCAAAAGCATATATTATCTCGTCAATCCTATAAATAGATTTAAGTAATCTATTAGAATAAATTATTTTTTCTTTTTCAGGTAAAGAATCAGGTGGGTTATTAATATTAGATAAAATAACTTGTTTAACTGGAATATATTTGTTGGTAATTTTTTGTATTTCTTGTATTACATGCTCAGCATCAGCAGTACAAATATTGGAATTATTAATTACATATTTTACCATTTTGCGATAAAAAAAACCTTTCTGAGGAGTTAGTAGTACATCGCTACCCCAAGCTGTTAAGACTATAGGGATATTAGTTTTTTTAGTAGCCAATACAGTCATTAATGCAGCTGTAGATATTTGCTGTATATGTATTAGAGAATATTTATTTGTTTTTAATAACTTTTTAAGCTTAAAATAAAAAAGAAAAAATTTAAAAGGTTTCTTGATAGAAAAATTAAATTTATGCAAATTGCTATCTTTATAATCAAAATTATCATTAATGCTATCAGTAGCTATATCTATGTAGTCGAAATAAGAATTTATCAAATTATAAAAATTAAATAAATGTATAGAATTAGAACTAACAATAAGTAGTTTTTTCATAGCATCAATTTTCTATTTTATCTTTCAAAAATGTAGGCTCATATAATAATAAGAAACTTATAATATAAGTAAAAAATACTACACCAGATTGACGTTGCAAGAAAGACTCCCACACACCAAAATACAAAAAGCATATCATTACATATAAAAGTAAATATTTTTTTTGTTTAATGGCATTAACAATATATGCACAAATGATAGCTAAATAAGCAAAGATACCGATTACACCCATTTCTAATGCTATCCGTAAATATTGATTGTGTGAATCTAATAAAGGGTCCATAAGCGAGGTAAGGCCGTATTGGCTATATACATCTCTATAAACATCACCAGCACTACCTACTCCATAACCCATAGGATTTTCTCTGATTTTTTGCCAGCTTAGTGTCCATAATATTAATCTTTTTTCATTAGCTTTTTTAATAAATTGATCTGCATCTATATATTCTTGCGGATTTTTTATAAATGTGATAGTATTATTATATGTTTCACTAAAATTAATTGCTCTGAAATGCCCATATTTAATTACCCCAAAACTAATTGCAATTAATAAAATGACAATGGTAGAAGCTAAAAGCGGTTTTAACTTTTTATATAAATAATAAATAATTATTGCTAAAATGGTAAAAAACAAAAATAAATTTGCAGATAATGATGACAGTAATAATATGCTAACGATAGAAATAATTGAAAATAATATCAACAACCATTTAGGGAAATTAATAATTTTTTTATATTGCCAATAAAACATAGTCATTACACAAATGATAATATAGAAACTCAAATAAGATGGATGGATGTGTTGTGAAAATCTAGAAGTGAAAAAAGCTGGCAAAATATGAATCTCATTATACATAATGACAGATTCTACAAAACCAATAGTACTCCTGATAATCACTAATAACATAAATGAAATTATCCAAAATGGTAATGATAAAGGGTTTTTTGATTTAAATAAAAACAAAATACCAAAAACTAAGAAAGATAATTTTTTTTCTAATTCGAAAAGTCCATCTTTAGTATCAGTAGCTTTTAAAAAAAATATCACTGATAAAACAAAAAATAAAACCCACAATATATTTATATTCCACTGAAAAACTAAATCCTTTTTAATAATTCCATAGATACAAAGTATCACAAAGCCGACTACTCCATAGGCTGCGTGAGAGGGATATACAAATAGTGTTATTAATGGTAAAATAATAGCAACGTCGTAATAATTTTTAGGAGATATTTGTTTAAAAAAGTCTTTAACTGCTTCTTTACTCATATTTTATATTAATTCCAAAAAAATTTTTTTTGTAAACAAAATTACATTTAAAATTTCAAACGTATTAATATAAGATAAATCATATATTTTTGCAAAAATTTTAAAATTGAACTTTACATTACCCATAAAAATAGGAATTACTGGACCAGAATCTTCTGGTAAAACATGGTTAGCTGAGCAATTAGCTAATTATTTCAAAACTGATTATACTCCTGAGTATGCTCGCGAATATTTATTGAAACTAAACAGGCCATATAGCTATGATGATGTAATAGAAATAGCAAAAAAACAATGGGAAATGATAAATAATCAACAGACTAATAATAGCAAAGTTGTAATTTATGATACTGAAATGTTAGTAATCTATGTATGGCTAATATACAAATATAAAAAATGCCCACAATGGATAATAGATGCATTTCATAGACAATCCATAGATTTATATTTACTCTGCTATCCAGATATAGAGTGGAACTATGACCCATTAAGAGAAAACCCAGATAATCGCTTAGAACTATTTAATATTTATGAAAATGAATTAATAAAAGCTAAAAAAAACTACTTCATTGTTACTGATCAATTAAAAAATAGATTTGTCAATGTCTTGAATTATATTAAGAATAAATATCCATATATTTTTTAAATTTTACAATGATTTTATTTATATTTTTGTAAAAAATTTTCAAATAAATTAAATGCGTTCATACGACAATAGAAAATTATTTTTTGTTTATATTTTTATAATTGCATTTATAGTATTAGGAGTGAGGATCTTTTATATTCAAATAATTGATCCTACTTATAAAACATTAGCAGAAAAAAATACTCTCAGATACGTGTATGAATATCCACAGAGAGGAACCATATATGATGCTAATGGTAAAATATTAGCTGGTTGGAGGCCAATATATAATTTGGCAATTATCCCTTATGAATTAGAACCTTTTGACACAAATTATATAGCTCAATTATTAGATACAGACACAAAATTATTAAAAACTAAAATAGAAAAGAGCAAGAAAATGGGTGGATATCAACCAGTAATAGTCTATGAAGATATGCCAGATGCAGCGGTTAGCTATTTTTATGAGCATGAGAGTGAATTTAATGGCATAATCGTAGAAAAAAGATACACACGTAATTACCCATTAAAAACAGGTGCTCATTTCTTAGGATATATTTCAGAAGCTAGCCCTAAAAAAATTGAAGAAGATTCATATTATCAAATGGGTGATTATGTAGGAGTCACTGGATTAGAAGAATTTTATGAAAAAGAATTAAGAGGTCACAAAGGTGTGAAAGTCTATATAGCAGATGTACATAATAGAATAGTGAATAGCTATAAAAATGGACAATTAGATTCTACCATGATTAATGGAAAAGATTTATATACAAGTATTGATGCTGATTTACAAAAATATGGTGAAGAGCTAATGCAAAATAAACGTGGTGCTATCGTAGCAATAAATCCTCAAACAGGAGAAATTTTAGCACTCGTATCTGCTCCCAGTTATGATCCCAATTTATTGACAGGTAGAGAAAGAAATAAAAATTACATAATGTTAAGTAATGACAATAAAAATCATACTTTATACAATAGAGCTACTATGACTAGATATCCACCTGGCAGTACATTCAAACTTGTAAACGGTTTAGCTGCATTACAAGAGAACTTTATTGATGAGCATACATCCTTTGGTTGTCATGGTGGTTATCGTATAGGCTCACACACTATAGGCTGTCATGTTCACCCTACTCCAGTAAATATTATTAGTGGTATTCAACATTCTTGTAATACCTTTTTTTGTCAAGTATTTAAAGTTTTTGTAGATAATAAATATTTTGGGAAATCTAGTGTAGGATATGAAAGATGGCGATATTATGTAAATATACTTGGATTTGGTGTACCACTAGGAGTAGATTTACCTAATGAATATAGTGGGTTTGTACCTACTTCTGAATATTATAATAGATTAAAAGGAACTAGAAATTGGAAAGCTGATGGCATAGTTTCTGTAGCTATTGGGCAAGGTGAGATTGGCGCTACACCTTTACAATTAGCTAATTTAGCTGCAATCATTGCTAATAAAGGATGGTACATACCTCCACATATAGTACGTGCTATAGGACATCCAGACAGTTTAAATCCTAAATACAAGAATAAAATTGTAGTTCCCATTAATGAGAAATACTTTAATTTCATAGTAGAAGGTATGGAAAAAGCAGTTACCAGTGGTACAGCAACAATAGCACAATTACCTGAAATACGCGTGGCTGCCAAAACTGGTACTGCACAGGATCCACCTAGAAAAAGTCATAGTGTTTTTATAGCTTTCGGTCCCGTAAATAATCCTAAAATAGCAATTGCTGTTTTAGTAGAAAATGCAGGATGGGGAGCCTCATATGGAGGACCTATTGCTAGCTTAATGATGGAGAGATACCTAACAGACACTATTAAACGTATTGACTTAGAAAACAGAATGAAAGCAGCAGATTTTTTAATTAAATAATTGTATACAAAATAACAAAACGAAATAATTAAAATTAGGTAATAAAACATTAATAATTGAAAGTGCGAAAATGATTTAAAAATATGCAGCAAAATAATAATAGAAAATTCCCCCCAGATATAATTATTATCTCAATATATATAATTCTTTCTATAATAGGATTGATAAGTATTTTTTCTGCATCATATCAAGAAGGCATAAATTTTTTTAGTTTATCTTTTAAATATATACATGTAAAACAATTTATTTGGATATTAACAGGATTATTGTTATTTGTATTAATTATATATTCTAATCCACATTTGTTTTCAAATGCTGCCGAGATATTTTATGGAGTAATATTAGTACTATTATTTTTAGTTTTAGTAATTGGAGCCGTAGTAGGTGGCAATAGGGCCTGGCTAGATATAGGTAATGGTATTAGATTGCAACCATCAGAATTTGCTAAATACACAACTGCTCTATTAATCTCCAAAATATGGAGTGATTCTGATGCTAAGCGAAACATAAATAAAACTATGAGGAATGTTTTAATAGTAATAGCTATCCCTATGCTTTTGATATTTTTACAAAAAGATATAGGCACGATGCTTATCTTTTTCGCATTTATTTTAGCATTATATCGTGAAGGCTTGCCTTCATATGTCATTTTTATTGGTTTTTGGTTTATATTAGTATTTATTCTATCATTTTTAATAAAACAATTTATTTTGTTATTAATTCTGACAGCAATCACATTGATATTTATATTTATTTTCAGGAAAAAAAGAAAAGTAATTATTAGGTTTGTAGAGATTTACGTAATTAGTATCATATTGATAGTTGGAGTTAATTATTTTTACAAGATGCTTATGCCCCACCATCAAGAGAGAATAGAAGTAATGCTAGGCCTAAAAGATGATCCTAAAGGAGCATCATGGAATCTACGACAATCTATGATAGCAATAGGCTCTGGAGGATTAACTGGTAAAGGATTTTTACAAGGTAGCCAAACACAAATGAAATTCGTTCCAGAACAAACAACAGATTTTATTTTTTGTGCAATAGGTGAAGAATGGGGATTTATAGGGGCTTTAGTAGTTTTATCATTATATTTAATTTTATTATTACGAATTCTAAAATTAGCGGAAAGACAAAGATCTATTTTTTCAAGAGTTTATGGATATTCAGTAGCGTCACTCTTATTTTTCCATATATTTATAAATCTTGGAATGACAGTAGGCTTAATGCCAGTCATAGGAATACCATTGCCATTTATTAGCTATGGAGGATCCTCTTATTGGGCATTTACCCTATTACTCGCCACTTTTGTAAACTTAGACATGTATCATAATGATGTAATATAGGTTATTGAAAATAAGAGAGTTTCAATATATTAGGGGAATAGAATAAGTTAAATTTAAAAAGTTGTTCTTTATGAGGGTTTTGATAAGTTGTCGTCCATTAAAAAGTTACATTAATACATGAATTTATTTTTTACAATTGATTTATATTATTATATTCATCGTTGTTCCAATTCTTTGGATTGTCCATAATATATTGACGAATGCGTGATAAATCATTGGTATCGCGGATGATGTGTTCGTAATAATTGCGTTGCCATACATTAAATATATCTGTATTTTCACGAAAATATTTGGTTACACCAATTTTATAACCACGCACAATGGCACCTATCGTTTTGGATGGTGAACGAAAAATATTTTTTTCATTTTGAATACAATCAATATGCCATGTACATGATTTGGCATTATTACATATTCATCCAATTGTGTATTTGGATAATGTTTGGGAATTGCTTCCCTATATTCATTTGCAATCTTACCATGTTCATTTAAAACCATTTCATTATTTTTGATCTCACCAAATAAATTTTGCCTATTATATGTACAAATTGTTATATAATATGCTCCCTCCTGAGAATAATCATATCCAGGTAATCGTATCGAATTTCGATGATAATTTGTATTTGATGCCTTCACAATTTTCTATGAGATTTATAAACAAAATTTTTCATCAAGAACTGATTATCGAATAATTGAAATTAATCAATAGGTATATCAAAATTGAGATTTTTGTATATTTCATCTCTATTAGAAATTAATTTATAGTATTGAGTTTGAAATCCTTTTAATCTTTCTAGTTCTTTAGGGAATTCATCCAAAGGATAGACTGTTCCTTGTGGATTTTCTAATATCAAGACCTTATCTAGCTCTCTATCTACAAAAGTTAAAATGATTTGATTCCCAGTTGAGTAATTGACACCTATTATTTTTTGCTCATCATCTACTAAATAATATGCTAATTCACTCTGTCTATACATAATGAGAGAATCTATTTCATTTTCTTTAAAATTAATAGTAACCGTAATTCCTTTAATTTGATTATATAAAGTATCCATAAATGGTTCTATTATAAAAGCATTTTCGAAACCATACATTTTATCTAAATTTTCGTTTTTCATAAATAAAATCATCGTATCTGAGGTCATCTGAGTACTATCGAACCAAAAAATAGGAAATTTATATAATGTAAATGTAGAATCTAATTGATTATAAACTAAAGAATCGCATACAGCCTGTAAATCATTTTGAAAAATGCGAACATTTTTGTTAAAAACAAACTCTCTACCTTTCAATGAATCTGTAATGGTAGTTAGTGTATCACCGATAATAGTGAGAGTATCATTATCACTATAGATATCGATTATTGCAGGGTTATATGATAAAATTGAGCTATCAAGTTGCGATAGTTTAATGAAAGGACTTAATATTTTTAGATTATTTATAGTGTCTAGAACAATAGCTCTACTACGAGCAATTGTTAGGTTACTTTGCCTATAAAACTGCACTGTGTCAGCCTCTATGTAGTATGATTGGTAATAAATAATCGGATGCTGCGAGAAAAAAAAAGTGTCATTTTTCATATCATAAATACCCGCATCACAGTAAATTATCATATTAGTATCTGTAATGATAGAATTATCAAAAAAATATACTAATTCATTTTTAGAATTATATTTTAGTGAGTCAGCAGATATTTTATAATCAGTAGCTACTATTTGTACATTATTAGCAAAGGCTAGATCGCCACTTTCGCCGTAATAATAAGCTTTTTTGCTAGTAATAGTTTGATATGGGTCAGTGATAATGCCATTATTAAGGTAATAAGCAAAATCGTTGTTTAGATCATAATCTAATTCGCTTGTTTTCAGAATATAATAACCATCGGTGAGAGTAACGTTATATTTAGCTTTAGCTATTTTAGTATTACCATTATAGTCTATATATTTAGAAGTGAGAGTAACTTGATTATTACTTATTAATGAAACATTACCAAAAGCTTCTACACGATTTTCATTAGTATAAAGAAATGCACTATCACAATACAGATAATTACCTTCGTGGTCAAAAGAAACATTACCGACGAGTATTTGTATGTCTCCGCGAGATTGTGAATATTTTAAAGTGTCTGCGTTATCTAATTGAATTTTTATTTGGCAGAATAAATTATTGGAAAAAAAAAGTAAAAAAATAGCAATAACAGTGTATGCGCGAGGCATAATTATTTTATTTTTTCTTGATTTACAAAATTGCCTTTAAAGTCAAAAGTTAATTTTACTCTATCTGGCCAACCTTCTTTTTTTAGATAAATATTATAAAGATATTGACCATTTTCTTCTATTATCATAGATTCTTTTAGTAGCCAACCAGCATAATTATCATTAATATAGTTAATAATGCCACTGGGTAAGCTTTTAGGTGATACAGCCTGACCGGAGTACATTTCTGTTTCATCAATAACATTATCGACATTTTCTAAATATTTTTGAGTATTAGAAAGGGAAGCAGCTTTTTTCTGTAATTCTAAGAAATCATATCTATTTACTGCATCTGCTAGCACTTCTCTTTCTAATCTATAAGATAGTGAAAAATAAAGTTGATGATATACCACAGGATCATTTATCCAATCTGGAGAATAAATTTTTACTAATAAATATTTTTGTTTAGTATTAGTAGCTACATTCTCTACAGATTGTATTATATAGCCAGGATAATTGTTATTAATGAAATTGGACATCATAGGATTTAAGCTTTTAGTATCTAAATAAATAGTAGTTTGTAGCCAAGTTCCTTTTTCATCAAATTCCATAGAACATCTATTACCACGCACAGTATTTAGATATGTTACTATATAATGATTTTTTAAAGTATCCCATTTGACTTCATCTACACGTTTTTCTTTCTTTTTGAAGTAATCTACAGCAGCTTTTGGCACAGCAGTTTCAGGTATACCTGCATTCAATTTTGTTTTTTTACCTTTTTGATCTTTTATTTCTTGTTTTTCTACTTCAATATTTTTAATTGTTTGAGAAATCTGATTACCCAAAAAATCATATTCTAATTCTACTATACTACTTCCAGTCTCATCTACTAGCTCGATAATGTAATAATCATTATTTAGATTATCTTTTGCCCAAAATAACTTATTGACAAAGAATCCACGGTAGCTGAGAGATAGATTATCTCTGATATTAGAAGGTAAATAGTCAGGTAGGATAGAAATTTTTTGTTTATATTTTTTCTCATCTGCATTGACTTTTTTATTTGATGGTTGTATATTTGTCAAAATATTACCAGATTTATCAAAATTGAGAATTTCATCTTTCTGATTTTTAGAAAGTATGACTTTATATCCTGGTAAAACATCAGATTGAACCATATAAGCCTCTTTGATAGTGGCATCTGGATAATTTTTCTTTAAATACTCTTGAGTAATGCGAGGTAGATCAGTATCACTGATTTTAGATTCTGTCCTTATCCATTTACCTGCATATGACATCACATAAATAGTTTGAGAATTTTGATAGTTAAATCTGGCCTCATATTCATCACCTATTTTATACCATTGTACATCTTCGGGATTGAGAGTAGTAAATTTGCGAAAGAATTCTGTTCTCAAATATTGCGGTATTTCCTCTTGATTTATTTGTACTTGTCCTAATAGAGGAATCATTGATAATAATAAAATTATAAATATAAATATAAACTTTTTCATATGTTTATTTTTTTAAAATTTGTTCTCTTGAAGGGCCAATAGATATCATGCTTATTGGTACAGAAGTAGATTTTTCTAAAAAATCAATAAATTTTTTTAAATTATATGGTAAATCATTGTAGTTATTAATCGTAGAAGTATCCACTTGCCATCCTGGCAGCTCTATTAGCTTGATATCATCACTATCATAAGGATTATTCGCATTTGTGTGCTCAGCCACATAAATTTTATCGAAAGTATCTAATACATCTACTTTCATCAAAACTAAATCTGTAATGCCATTAAGATCAATAGCATATTTTAGAAGGCTGAGATCGAGCCAGCCACAACGTCTAGGTCTGCCTGTAGTACTACCAAACTCATTACCGCGTTTTTGTAATTCTTTACTAATATCATCGAAAAGTTCAGAAGGAAAAGGACCATTACCTACTCTAGTACAATATGCTTTAGTGACACCATAAACTTTATTAATGCTACTATGTGGTATCCCAAGTCCAGTGCATGCACCACCAATAGTTGTATTGGATGAAGTTACAAATGGATATGTGCCATGATCTATATCTAATAAACTACCTTGAGCTCCTTCGCCCAATATTTTTTTGTTTTCTTTGAGTGCTTTATGAAGTATATATTCCGTATTTATGATTGTGAATTTTTTCATTAATGCTAAGGCTTCTAACCATTTGGCTTCATATTCTCTATAACTAAGACCTTCTATTTTAATTTCATTAATATCTATGCCTGAATAATTCAAATAGTTTATATGAAAATCATTTAATTCTTTATAAAGTTTATCAAAATCATCTCTATGACTAAAACCAATTGTTAACCCTCTACGAGCCACCTTATCTGTATATGCAGGTCCTATACCTCTCAATGTAGATCCAATACTATTGTCACCTTTTTGTTTTTCGTATACTGAATCTAAAACTCTATGTATCGGCAAAATAAGATGTGCAGAGCTAGAAATATATAAATTATGTTGAGGATTTAAATTAATAGAGATCAATTCATTAATTTCATTAATAAATGTAACGGGATCTATCACAACGCCATTACCAATAATATTTACAATATTTTCATGAAAAATACCGCTAGGAATAGTATGTAAAACATGCTTTTTACCATCAAAAATAATAGTATGACCAGCATTTGGCCCACCTTGAAATCTACAAACAATATCATAATGTGGAGATAAAATATCAACTATTTTACCTTTGCCTTCATCGCCCCATTGTATACCTAAAACTACATCTACTGACATAAATATATTTATTTTGCTAAATTACATAATTTTTTTATAATTATTATATTAAAGTTTTTTAATTGAATATCTCCATTTATCCTATATTCTTCTTTTTTTTGTAAGAGTTCTTCAGCTATTTCTCCTGTTTTCCGCACTTTTTTGCAACACCTTTATAAGTAATTGATTATCAATATT
>JASEGF010000310.1 GCA_030017935.1 Bacteroidales bacterium
TTTTATTTCTTCTTCGGTCAGGTCATAAAGTTTATAAATCAGATTGTCTATTTTTATATTGGATCTTCTTGAATAATATTAAAAAAAACATTACTAGATAGTAGTTAATGGGTATTTGGCTTTAATTTTATGTATGCAATTGTTTCATATAATCAAGAAGATCCGTTGTATAATCCAAATCTATTATCTAAACGCCTATCTCAATGATTTGTTTTTTGTATAATTTAGCTAATTATAATTGCCCCATTAACTTATTTATGCAAAAAAATATGTGGAAATTATTAATTTTCATAGGATTAGTGCTAATAATAATAGGCATTTTAGGTTATTTTTTTGAAAAAATTAATTTTAAATTACCTGGTGATATATTGATAAAAAAAGAAAGTTTTACTTTTTATTTTCCTATAGTTTCTTGCATAATATTAAGCATAATTTTGACTTTAATATTTAATATTTTCAAAAAATAGGGTTCTATAACGTTTTGAGTGGGTTAATTATTTTACCACAAATGGCACCATTATATTACACAAAGTTCACAAAGTGCCATTTTTAACCCTTTTAATTCCAGTTTTCTCTGTGTTCTTTGTACATTCTTTGAGAACTTTGTGAATAATAATAGCATTTTTAATTGTTTTATAAATTTTTTCAATCTAAAAATTTTTTTAAAACAATCTATTTTATTTGAAAGTCAATTAGCCAAATATTTATAAATAACAGTATTTTCATTCAAAAAGGAGAAAGGCATATTTGACCAGATAAAATTATTATTTAATACATCAAAGTTTTTTTCTTCACCGCCACGTGCATTATGAAATTTTATAACTTTTGTGATTATCACCTCCTTTCTTCAATTTTTTGTTTTGTCAGCAAAATGTCACCTAACGTTATCCATATGAAATTTTGGGTATTTTGGAACACCACTTTCTATTTGCTATGCTGTTTATTTATTGGTAATATATTCATATTTAGCACAATCTGCCCAATTTTTTATATTGCGTGTTAGTTTGAATTATTAATTATTAACTTTTTAATTATTATCTTTTCATTTGATAAAATTTTTACAAAATATATCCCACTTGGTAGATTACTAACATTAACAATGTTTTGATTATTATTTCCAATATATTGTTTAATAAAAACTGTTTGTCCAACTTCATTTATAATTTCAATATACTTATCATTTCCTCCTTCTATAATAAATATTCCTGTTGTTGGATTAGGATAAATAGCTATATTATTACTTAATTCTTCTTTTATGCTAACACTATTAATGAGATGGCAAGACGATGTATCTGTACATCCATTTTCTGTTATTTCAACAGCATAATTTCCGTTTTCTGTTGCTGTAAAACTTTGATTTGTTTCA
>JASEGF010000311.1 GCA_030017935.1 Bacteroidales bacterium
AATTACTCTAAAAATTTCTAATATAGAATTCTAAATGCTAAAAAATATCTTTTTCAATTATTATAATAAAAAAGGGGGCTTGTAAAATCAAGCCCCCTTTTAATTTATTAATTTTTCACTATTAGTGAGCTACAACAATTAGTTTTGTTGATAATCCATTATTAGTGGTTATTCTAGCAGTATAAATGCCCTCAGGGAGAGTATTTATATTGATTTGATAAAAATCAGTATTAGGTTCTACATTCATCACTACTTGTCCTAAGCTATTTATTATAGTTATCTGATTCATAGTGGTATTGCTATTAATTGTTAATAGATCATTAGCAGGATTAGGATAGATATTAAAATTATTTTCATTTTCTTTAATATTATTAGATAGCTCAATAGTTACATCATCTATAAATAGAGCATACATATTAGCAGCACTAGTAGCTCTGATAGCAATATAGTACGAGCCATCACTAGCAACAGTTACATTATTTGCTGTTGCTTGTGTATAAGTTGTATTAGTTGCATTAGAAACAGAAATAATAGGTGAACCTATTATGCCAGCAACAGAAGGAACTGAAGCTAAATAAACTTCAAAAGATTCTGGATAGCTAGCACCTGCAACTCTATACCATAGAGATAATTTATAATTTTGTCCAGCTGTCAGATCTATACAACTTGAAAAGAAATAGTCATCTGCAGGGTTATTAACACTCCAACTATATGCTAATACGTAGCTTCCACTATGAGCATATGTAGAATTCTTAAGATAGAAGAAAGTAGTGTCATCACCATTATTATCTACTATTGTATATCTATCGAGTAGATTTATGTCATCGAAATTTATAGTTGTAGGGACTGTAGTGGGTACATAATTTTTTACAACTCCATGTATAGTATCATAATTATGATTTTCATCCCCAGGTAGAGATGAATAAGCAGTTATATTATAAACACCATCAGCCGAGAAATCGAAATTTTGAGCAAATGTATAATCTAGAGTAGCACCAGAAACTATAGGACCAGCTACTGTTTCATTAATAGGTGTACCATTATTGATTGCAATATTGACAGGGATATTTGATTGGTCATTTACACCTACATTTTTGAGAGTTATAGTAATAGAATTAGTTGCAGATACATCGCATCCAGAATTTGGTAAATCTAAATTAGTAACAGCAATATCATTATTATTTAAAGTATAAGCATATGGGAATGCTAAACCAGTAAGCTCATAAGGGGTAGTATTATAAACAGTAACTGCACCAGATGTAGTATCTATTTCGCATAGTAACCCTCCTGCAGCATATAATGTACCATATAATTTATCATTGTCTTTATCAAAAGCTATATCTTGAGCATAATTAA
>JASEGF010000312.1 GCA_030017935.1 Bacteroidales bacterium
ATTTCAGTGCTGCATTATAATCATTTAATGCATTCTGATAATCCTCCAAGTCATAATAAATAGAAGCTCTAAAATAATAAGCAGCTTGATAATCAGGATCTATTTCTAATATTTTAGTAAGATCTTCTAAAGCGGCAGGAGTATTATCATCTTCATAAAAAACTATTGCCCTATTCAGATAATAATAGGGCTTGGGATTGAGTTCTATTGCTTTAGTATAATTCTTAATAGCATTATTATTGTCATCTAGATCTTTATATATATCACCTAATCTATTATAAGCATCAGCGAATTGCGGATTAAGCTCAATAGCTTTTTGTAAATCATCCATCGCCTCACTGTATTTATCTTCATAATCATAAGTAATAGCCCTATTATAATAAGCTAAAACTGAACTAGAGAAAATCTCTATGGCCTTAGTAAAATTTTCTTTTGCAGCTTTATAATTATTAATATAGCGATAGGATATCCCATTAAGATAATAGGTGAAAGGATTAGATGGATTTATCTTAATAGCATTATTATAATGTTTAATAGCTAATTTATAATTACCATCTAAATAATAAGAATACCCTTTACCTACAAAATCCCAATAAGTTACTGGAGAAATAGAATAAATTTTTGTTAACAAATTTTTAATATCATTTTCATAAATAGAGTCATCCATAGCATCTAAAACTTTTACCTTTAAAGATAATGGCAAAATATTTTCAGAATAAAAGCTAATAGTTTTATCAATAATAGATAAAGCAGTATCATTTTTTCCCATTTCACAATAAATATAAGATTTAAAAGAATTAGCAAGCAAATTACTGGAGTCGTTACTTATAATTTTATCTAATACTAATATAGAACTATCATAATTAGCCTTCATAAGATAGTTAATAGCTTGATCAAAATTTTTGTCATCATACACTTGTGCATAAAATTTAACACTAATGAATGAAAAAAGAATAAAAATTATAAAAAAGAATTTTGCTAAATAACTTGTTTTCATAATTAAAAATATTAAAATTGATTATTAATAAACAAAAATATATAATTTTTTTCAATAAAATAAATATTTTAATATTAAAAGTAATATTTTATAAGTAATTAAAATATTAAGATTAAAAAGGTATGAGAGCTAGTGGGAATAACCTGTTGAAAACAGGTTATTCCCACTAGTAAAAATATAAATTTTATGAAATAAATATGTTTTTTATTATATAATTTTTTTATATTTGCATAAAAATTCTTGATTATGAATAAAATATTTGAAGAAGAAATAGATGTCTTTGCCCTCACTAAAGAAGAGACACGCAAATACTACGACAATTTATATAATAAAAT
>JASEGF010000313.1 GCA_030017935.1 Bacteroidales bacterium
ATCATTCTCTGTGTTCTTTGTGCCTTCTTTGAGAACTTTGTGGTTAATATTTAACAGTCCAATAATAAATAAAATTCATTTTTATAAAATTACTCTCTTTTAATCTTTACCCATACAAAACGTTATAGAATAGAATAATAAATAATTTATTTTTTTATCTTTTTTTTCTGAGGGAGACTATCCTTTAGCTCAGGGAGATAAAGTAATGTTTTCAAATAATTATATAATAATCGCACACCGACACCTGTGCCACCTTTAGGCCAATAATCCCAATGATGCGTCAGATATGCTGGACCACCAATATCTAAATGAATAAAAGGGAAATTAGAAAAAAATTCTAAAAATTTACCAGCAGTTATAGCACCAGCATAATCACCACCTGCATTTTTAATATCAGCAATATCACTTTTAATATAATCGAAGTAGTCATCCCACAAGGGAAATTCTACAAGTCTCTCGTTAGTATCTATGGAAATCTTTTCTAAAGTTTTTAATAAAACTGTTGCTCTAGATTGCATAGCAGCCATCACATAGTGCCCTAGTGCTTTATGAGCAGCCCCAGTCAAAGTAGAAATAGAAACAACTAAGGAAGGATCATATTTTTGTGCGAAACATAAAGCATCTGCTAAAATCAACCTGCCTTCAGCATCTGTATTTATTACTTCAACTGTTTTGCCATTCATCATAGTAATTATATCACCAGGTAACAAAGAATTAGGACCAGGCATATTATCAGTAATAGGTATTAAGCCAATAGCATTAATAGGAATATGATTAGCAGCTAAGGCATATAATAAACCTGCTACTACTGCACCTCCAGCCATATCAGATTTCATTTCATCCATATTTTTTGCTGGCTTTAGAGAAATGCCACCTGTATCAAAAGTGATTCCTTTGCCAATAAAAACATAAGGATTGGCATTTTGAGCTAATTCATCATTATAATGAATAATCAAAAAATATGGTGGAGTAACACTTCCTCGGTTTACACCTAGTAATCCACCCATCTTCATACTCTCTATTTGTTTTTTCTCTAATACCTCAATATTTATAGGGATATCTTGAAATAAATTAATAATTTCTTGAACAAAAATAGAAGAATATAAATCTGATGGTGCTTTATTAACCATATCTCTTACCCAAAATACTGCTTTTACTAGCTGGTATAATTCCATAAAATAAGCTTCATATTTTACAGGTACTTGCAATATATATTTTATATTATTTTCTTTTTTAGTAAACGATTTATATTGATTAAAACTATAGCTATTAAGTAAAATACCTTCTACGAATTCATA
>JASEGF010000314.1 GCA_030017935.1 Bacteroidales bacterium
ACTCTACCGAATTGTTTGTAAAAATTTTTAGGGTGTTGCAATGCGGAAAACAGGAAAAAGGCCAATAAAAATTTGGTACATAAACAAATTTTTTATTAATTTAGCTAAAATGATCTAAGTAAAATAATACAATGTATGCCCTAGTAGATTGCAATAATTTCTATGTATCTTGTGAGAGAGTTTTTGATCCGTCACTAAATGGTAAGCCAGTGGTAGTTTTATCAAACAACGATGGATGTGTAATATCTCGTAGTAACGAAGCCAAAGCTATTGGTATACCAATGGGCAAACCTGCTTTCGAGCTAAAAGAACTTATAGAAAAGTATAACATTAAAGTTTTTTCGACTAATTTTCCACTTTATGGTGATATGAGCTCAAGGGTGATGAACATACTTGCAGAATTTTCGCCAGAAATCGAAATATATAGTATAGACGAGGCTTTCCTAAATCTCAAAGGATACAAATATATTGAATTGCAAGATTATGCTAAAAAAATCAAAGATACAGTGTATCTCTATACTGGCATACCTGTGAGTATAGGTATCGGAGCCACTAAAACCTTAGCAAAAGCTGCAGAATTTTTTGCCAAAAAAGATCCTAAAAGCAAAGGTATATGCATTATATCTGATGAAAACAGAAAAGAATACCTCTCTAGGCTACCAATAGATGAGGTATGGGGCATCGGACGACAACATTATAAAATGCTAAATAAATATGGAGTAAAGACAGCTTTAGATTTTGTAAATTTACGTCCTCAATGGGTTAGAAATCAGATGACTGTGGTAGGCTCTAAAACTCAAGAAGAGCTTATGGGCATAGAATGTTTCGATTTAGAAACTTCTCCACCATCTAAAAAAAATATCTGTGTATCTAGATCTTTTGGCAATATGATAAGTGATTATTCATTATTAGCTGAGGCTGTATCTAATTTCGCAGCTAGCTGTGCTGAAAAACATAGGTACCAGCATTCATGTGCTTCTACTATTATGGTTTTTGTCATTACTAATAGATTTAGAAAAGACCTGCCTCAATATTCTAAAAATGCTATTGTCAACATGCCAGTAGCCACTAATAGCACTTTTGAAATCATTAAGTACGCTTTACTAATTTTACAAAACATATATAAAGATGGTTATCAGTATAAAAAAGCTGGTGTTATTGTAAGTAATATAGTGCCAGATACTGCTGTGCAAGCTGCTCTTTTCGATGAAATAGATCGTGAGAAACAAAATAAAGTAATGTTAGCAATGGATAATATTAATAAAAAATACGGACGCAATACACTAAAAGTAGCTG
>JASEGF010000315.1 GCA_030017935.1 Bacteroidales bacterium
TTTATAAATCCCCCTCTATCATTAATCTCTCGAAATAATCTATCGTCTTTACTAAGCCCTCTTTTAGACTTATCTTTGGTTGCCATTCTAATATCGATTTGGCTTTTGTTATATCTGGCTGTCTTCTTATTGGATCATCTTCAGGTAATGGTAAATGTATTATTTCAGATTTTGAGTTAGTTAAATCTATTATCAATTCTGCTAATTCGATAATTTTAAATTCTGATGGATTGCCTAGATTTATTGGTCCAATGATTTCATCACTAGTATTCATTAATTTTATTAATCCATCAAGCATATCATCTACGTAATAAAAACTTCTTGTTTGGGTTCCATCTCCATAAATGGTTATAGGTTTATTTTGTATTGCCTGAATAATAAAGTTAGAAACTACTCTTCCATCATTAGGATGCATACGAGGTCCGTATGTATTGAATATTCTTGCGATTTTTATTCTAACTTTATTTTGAAAATAATAATTTATAAACAAAGATTCTGCACATCGTTTCCCTTCGTCATAGCAAGAACGTGGCCCTATTGGATTCACATTACCCCAATATTCTTCATATTGTGGATGGGCCAGTGGATCCCCATAGACTTCACTTGTGCTAGCTTGTAGAATTTTAGCTTTTACTCTTTTAGCTAATCCCAGCATATTTATTGCTCCCATAACTGAAGTTTTAATAGTCTTAATGGGATTATATTGATAATGAATTGGTGAAGCTGGACAAGCTAAATTATATATCTCATCTATTTCTAAATGAATTGGTTGAATAATATCATGTCTAATAAATTCAAAATATTTATTATCCATCATAGGTGCTATATTATCTTTGGTAGAGGTAAATAAATTATCTAAGCAGATTACTTCATTACCTTCTTTTAATAATCTCTCACATAAATGCGAGCCAATAAATCCCGCACCTCCTGTAACTAATATTCTTTTATGTATCATTTTTAATATTTTATAATTATTGAAGAGTCTTTAAAAATGATTTTCTCTTCATCCTAAAATCTCAAATTCTCCCAATCACCCAGTCACCCCATCTCCCAGTCTCCTTTTCACTTCTTTATTAATCAGTTTTCACTCCAATACAATAATAATTAAATCCCATTTCTTTCATTTCTTTAGCATCATAGATATTTCTACCGTCTAATACTAAATGTGTTTTCATCAATTGTCTTATTAAAACCCAATCTGGTAATCTGAATTCTGACCATTCAGTTACTAATATTAGAGCATCGGCATCTTCCACTGCTTCGTACATATCACTTGCATAATGAAT
>JASEGF010000316.1 GCA_030017935.1 Bacteroidales bacterium
CTCTTTTATTATCAAGCAAATCATATTTTATTTGATTTTCCCATAAAGGAATAACTCTCTCTACCGTATCTTTTAAAGACTCACCCAGCATATATTGTATATTATCCACATCAGCATATCTAGATTCTTTTCTCATGTCTGCTATTTCATCTTCAGAAAGTAGTGGTGGACGAACATCATAAGCACGTCGCCATAAAAGAACTTGTTCTTCTCCATATTGAGCTGCCATTTCAGATTTATTCAATCCCTGCAATTTACCATAGTGCTTTTCATTTAGTCTCCATGTTTTTATTTCTGGTAACCACATTCTATCCATTTGTTCCAAAATTAACCAGAGTGTTTTAATTGCTCTTTGTAAAACAGATGTATATGTTATGTCAAAATCAAAGCCTTTTTCTAGTAAAATTTTACCTGCTTCTATAGCTTCTTGTTCACCTTCAGGAGTTAATGGTACATCTGTCCATCCAGTAAAAATATTAGCACGATTATATACACTTTCACCGTGTCTCACTAATACCAAAGTTTTCATATTCTATATTTTTAGTAAATTAAATTTTATATTTATCTATTATATATTGCTGTAAATTCAATAATTTTTTATTTGCCACATCCTCTGTACTATCAATCATCATCATTAAATTAATTATCTCTAAACTCTCAAATGCTGCTCCTTCACTTGCACTATCTAATAAAGATATTAATTTTGGATAAGTATTTTTAGCTATATCATTATAAACTTTAAAAAGTTCAAGTGCTCCCTGTCTAAATGTATCCTCTACCTTAAATGGTTTTTCATACTTTTTTGTAATTGTATCTAATACAGTTTGATATTCATTTAAAAGCATTCTTAATGTATCTGTGGGTTTACTTTCATAAATAGCAAAATATAACTCAGCCTCATGCTGCAAAACTGTTTGTTGATCATCAGCTAAATTGTTATTGAATTCTAATACCTTATTTGCATTAATTTTTTTACATGAAGGCATAGCAAATAATATTGTAGCTATTAGAAAAAAGCTAATTAATTTCTTTCCCATAATTTTAAATTTTTTACAAAAATATTAAAAAAATAATAAATAATTAAATTTTTTATCATAAAAATATTTGAGTTGCAAAGTACTGACAAAATTAATAAGTAGTAAAATAAGAAAGAATTAAGATAAATCTTAAAAAGAGATAGGTAAAATTATGTTTTAAATGTTATAGATTAAATATGTTTTAGACATCAAATCACTGTACCGTTCCCACGCCC
>JASEGF010000317.1 GCA_030017935.1 Bacteroidales bacterium
CATTAACAAATTTTCCACACCTTAATATTACATATTAGAACGCAACTTGGTATAATTCAATTAAAAAATTAAAAGCTTCCTCTTCATTAGGAGCTTTACCATGCCATAAATGATTGTTTTCGATTGATTTAACGCCTTTACCCATGACAGTATTAGCAATTATACAAGTAGGCTTTTGTGACCAACTAACAGATTTAAAACAACGTAAAATATCTTTGATATTGTTACCATCACATTCTAAAACATTCCAATTGAAAGCAATAATTTTATTTTTCAGAGGTTCTAGAGACATTACTTCCTCTGTATTGCCATCGATTTGCAATTTATTTCTATCTACTATTGCTAATAAATTATCTAGCTTATAATGTCCAGCAGACATAAAAGCTTCCCATACATTGCCTTCTTGCAGTTCTCCATCTCCCATTAAACAAAAAATACGATAATTATTCTTAAAAAATTTTGCAGCTAATGCCATACCTACAGCTACAGAAAGACCTTGCCCTAGTGAACCACTTGACGATTCAATGCCTGGTAATCCATTTAATCTACTAGGATGTCCTTGTAGCCTACTACCAAATTGACGTAATGAAAATAATTCTTTTTTGCTAAAATATCCAGCATTAGATAAAGTGGCATACCACACTGGTGCTATATGTCCATTAGATACTATCACTCTATCACGTTGCTCCCAATTGGGTTGTAATGGGTCATGCTTTAATTCATTAAAATATAATACCGTAAAAATATCAGCCATTCCTAGCGATCCACCGAGATGTCCACTGCCAGCTTTAGCAAGCATATTAATAACATCTTTTCTGATTTCATAACTAATTTTTATTAATTTTTCTATTTTATTCATTTCGATGCATTATTTGTACAAAATTAAAATTTTTAAAAAAATAAACTATCAAATAATTTTTAAATTCTATAAGTTATATTTTAGGTAAAGTTAAATAGATTCTTTTCACAAAATAAAATAAGTTAGTTCCTTATAAATATATCTTTTTTTAAAAAGCTGCAAAAGATAATAGTTCCGTTATGGTGAATGGTGGTATGCTTTATAAATATTAATATTGGTTGAAATAAGATTTTATCAGGGTGTGCTCAAAGGCTAATGAAATATAAAATATGTTATACTTAACAATTTTTATATAATAAATACTTTTTATTATATTTGTCAAAAATTTTTTATTATGAAAAAATTACTAGAAAATTCAAAAGAATACCTTGCTTTG
>JASEGF010000318.1 GCA_030017935.1 Bacteroidales bacterium
TAAATATTAAGCTAAATAATTTACCCAAAATAAACGTTATAGAACCATTTTTCCTAAAAAATATTGAATAATATGAGCAATTTCATCCATGAGTGGCTGCCAGTGCTATTAAATGCTTTACAAATAACTAGCTTTGTGATAGTAATGATGCTTTTAATAGAATATCTAAATATAAGAACCAAAGGGAAATTTTTTCTAAATATTAAAGATAAAAGCTGGAAAAGTGTTTTAGCGGGCAGCTTATTAGGTATTTTACCGGGATGTATGGGAAGTTTTTTTGTAGTATCTCTTTATACTCATGGCGAGATAACTATAGGAGCACTACTAGCTAATTTTATAGCTACGACCGGTGATGAAAGTTTTGCTATGTTAGGAATGATGCCTTTAAAAACTTTGTTGATTTTGGGCTTATTATTTATATTTTCTGTGATTGCGGGAATTGTACTAGATAAAATCACAAAAAATCATACTTTCACAACAGAAAAAAAACATTTAGTAATACACCAACATGACTATGAGGATATAAAATCTAGTACTATAAAAGAAAATTTAAAACATTTGAGCTTGTCGAGAGCTTTACTATTATTTTTGCTCCTTATGTTTATTATTATTATTTTATTACCAAATACAGAGCATACTAATCACGCTGAAACGTTCTCTCCAGAGATAATTTTGAATTATTTACTAGGTATAGTCTCAGTATTGATGATATATCCGATATTGAAATTACCAGATCATTTTATCGAAGAGCACTTGTGGGGTCATATCATTAAAAAACATTTTCCTCGTTTATTTTTCTGGATTTTAGTAGGATTAATTGGAGTAAATCTTATAGATAATTACGTAAATATAGGAACATGGATTCACAATAATGTGTATTTGACAATTTTAATAGCTATAATTATTGGATTAATTCCAGCCTCTGGACCACATTTTATATTTATTAGTCTATACCTAAGCGGTATTGTCCCAATATCGGTACTTTTAGCTAGCAGTATCACTCAGGATGGACATGCTGGCTTACCGCTATTAGCAGAATCATGGAAAACTTTTTTGCTTATTAAAGGTATCAAAATTGTTTTAGCTTTCACGATAGCAATATTAGCACAATTATTATTAGGTTGGGTATAATAAATTTCTGCAATTGAAATAGGCGTTTAGATAATAAAATTTTTCTAAATATTTTTGGGCCAATGGAATAACTTTAAAATTAATTTTCGGTT
>JASEGF010000319.1 GCA_030017935.1 Bacteroidales bacterium
TAGTCGACCCTTAAAAACGCAATAATCATTTGATTGTTAATAATTTATCAATAATTTTTTACTTAAAATAATGCAAATTTTTTTAACTTTGCACCATAAAACTTGCAAATTTTTAAAAAATGGTACCGAAGGAAAAAAATCAAAATCAAGGGAGTTTGTTTTTCTCATTTAGCGATACATTAGATCAAAAGCATCCGCTTTATATTTTAGCCCATACGTTTAATGGTAGGCTTGTTAATGTTAAAACATATTCGCAATTTATCTGATGAAATGGTAGTGGAACAATGGAGCGAAAACAATTATTTTCAATACTTTACAGGTGAAAGTTCATTTGTATCAGGCTTTCCATGTGAAGCCTCAGAGTTGGTACATTTTAGAAAAAGAATAGGTGAAAGCGGAGCAGAGTTGATACTCAAAGAGAGCATTCGTATCAATGGCAAGGATGCAGAAGACCCCAATGTAAACATAGACACAACGGTACAGGAAAAAAATATAACTTTTCCGACAGATGCCAAATTACACAGAAAAATCATACAAAAATGTAAAGACATAGCTGAAAAAGAAGATATTGAATTGCGACAAAGTTATAGTCGTGTATTAAAGCAATTAAGCCGAGACCAGCGATTTAGGAATCATCCCACCAATAAAGCCAAGGCTAAAAAAGCCGACAAAAAAGTAAAAACTATAGCAGGACGATTAGTGCGAGAGCTGGAGCGAAAACTTACACCTAATAGTCAATATCAGCAGGAATTAGCATTATTTTTACAAGTTTTATCGCAGAAAAAAAACAGTAAAAAGAAAATTTATTCTATTCACGAACCAGAAGTAGTGTGTATTTCAAAAGGTAAAGAACACAAGAAGTATGAATTTGGCAACAAGGCCTCGTTTGCTAAAACTGACAGCGGAGTGATAGTTGCAGCCCTTGGCTTTAGAGATGAATACGACGGACATACATTAAAACCGACATTGGAACAAATAGAACGATTAACGGGCAAAACACCCAAAAGAGCAAAAGTGGACAGAGGGTACAGAGGCAATAAAAAAATAGGAGACACAGAGATATTAATTCCATCAATGCCAAAAAAATCAATGAGTTACTATCAGCAGAAAAAATTAAGTGAAAGTCATAAAAAACGAGCAGGAATAGAACCGATTATTGGGCACTTAAAGACAGATCATAGGCTAAATCGTAACTTTTACAAGGGAAT
>JASEGF010000031.1:0-13305 GCA_030017935.1 Bacteroidales bacterium
AAAAAGAGTAATTTATAAAAATGAAATTTATTATTAGACAGTTAAATATTAACCACAAAGTTCTCAAAGAAGGCACAAAGAACACAGAGAAAAAATGAAATTGAATGATAAACTTTAATGTTATTTTATTAAAAGTTGGAATTAAAAGGGTTATAACAGGTACTTTGTGAACTTTGTGTAGTATCTTAGTGTTCTTTGTGGTAAAATAATTTACTTACAATAAACGTTATAGAACCATAAAATTTTCTAATTTATTTATAAAGTTTAACTTTGTAAAATTTTTTAATTTGTTAAAAAATGAAATTTAATTATTTATTTGTATTGTTATTATTATTGAGCTTAACCTCATGCTCAAGTTATTATTATCCTAATTTATTGATGACTAATTTGAATGAAAATGATTTAAAAGATATTAATGAGCTTCAAATACCACCAGCTCAAACTATTAAAAAAGGAGATCAATTTATTATATCTATTTATCCTAATGGAGGTGAGCAACTAGTTATTTCGCCTAATGTTAATAATACAATAACTAGCGGAAATACATCTAATGTAATCTATTATGTTAATGAAAATGGTAATATTGATTTACCATTATTAGGTGATATTTATGCAGAAGGGTTGCAAATAGAAACATTTAAAGATACTCTCACTAAATTATATTCTCATTTTATCACTGATCCATATATAATCCTTAGCTGGACAAATAAAAAAGTTTATGTTTTTTCGCAAGGTAATGGTAGTGCAACAGTAATTCCTTTTTCTAATTCATATATTACATTACTAGATGCCATTACGAGCAGTGGTGGTATAGGAGAAGCTAATTCTGATAAAATTATAATAGCTAGACCATTGAATAATGAACAAAATTTTTCTTTTTATCAGGTAAATTTACAAGATAAAGATAATCTATATTTAGGGAATGTTTATCTAAAGGATGGTGATATGGTATATGTTATTCCTAAACAAAGAGTCCTATACAGAGCTGTAAGCGAAGTATCTCCTTATATATCATTTTTAAATACTGTTTTAATTATTGTTCAATTTTTTATTAAATAAATTATATAAAATGTTTCAGAGTGATGATCTAGTACAGCTAAGGAGTGAATTGAATGAAATAGATAAAGAGCTATTTGATTTATTTATAAAAAGATATAAATTGTGCAAACAAATTGGAGAAGTTAAGAAATCTCTCAATATCCCTATTTATCAACCTCAAATATATAATGATAAATTAAATAGAATTATTGAAAAAGCACAAGTAGAGAATATTCCAAAAGATGTAGTAGAGAAATTATATAATACAATTCATGATATATGCGTAGATGCACAATCAATAGATTAATTAAAAGGTTTTAATTAAAAAAATGAGAAATGTCTTTTTTAGAATTTATTATAGTTTACAATATTATTTAACTAAAAAAAATCCAATAAACTTGCATTCGCCATATCTATATCAATTATATTTACAAACATATAGAATAGATTATAAAATACCACAACAACTCGTATCATATCAAAATAAATTATCTAAATGCAAGGAATATATTGAGTTTCAATCAATAGGTGCTAACAAAAAATTTATAAAAACTAGAGTAAACAAATGGCAAAAGAGAATATCTACTAAATTGCAAAAACGCAGATATATTATAGGCTTAGCCGAATATTTTTACGCAAAAAAAATCTTAGAACTAGGCGGAGGTTTTGGGAAAACATCTGCTATGCTTTCTTTATCGTTACCACATACGGAAATTTATACTATAGAAGGAGTAACTGTACTTAATAATTATATTACTAATTTGAAAAATGAATTGAATTTAGTGAATTTATATAATTATAATCTTGATTTTAATACTGCAATAGATAAATTTATTAACGAAAATAAAAAATTTGAATTAATAATTGTAGATGGTTCACATCATTATGAAACCACTCTTAAAATAATTAATCAATTACCTGCTATTCTATCAGAGCAATCAATTGTAATTTTAGATGATATTAACTATTCTCGAAGTATGTATCGGGCATGGAAAGAAATAATTAAAAATAATAATTTTTTTGATGTTAAATGGGAAAGAAATGGTTATGGACTGTTAATTAAAAATCCAGATATCAGTAAACAGGTTTTAAAGATATAATAAAAAAGAAGAGATTTATTCATATATATAAATTTTGTAAAAATATAAGAAAATGAGAAAAAATTTTTTACGTACTAAAATAATAGCTACCATTGGACCAACATCATGGAATAAAGAAACTATAGAAAAAATGCTATTAGCGGGCACAAATGTTTTTAGATTAAATTTTTCACATTTTAATTTTGAAAAATTCGAAGAAATAATAAATATCATTAGAGAGACATCAAGAACACTTAAAATCCCATGCGCTATTTTAGCAGATTTACAAGGGCCTAAACTTAGAATTGGTGAAATAAAAGAAGGAACCATCCTTAAAAATGATTCTTACATTTTCATTACTAATAAAGAAATTATAGGCGATGAGAATGGGTTCACACTAAGATACGATAATTTTAATGAACTTCATAACGGTGATCGAGTACTTATCGATGATGGTAAAATAATATTAACTATTGAAGAAATTTTAAATGAAAAAGAATTAAAAGCTAAAGTTATACGCGGGGGACTTTTATTATCACAAAAAGGGTTCAATATTCCTCATGTAAACCTATCTATTTCTTCTATCACTGACAAAGATAAAGAAGATATCAAATTCATTATTAATCATGATTTTGATTGGCTTGCACTATCTTTTATTAGAAGTGCAAATGATATTATACAGTTAAGAGAATATTTAGAATCTCTCAAGAGTGATATAAGCATAATAGCAAAAATAGAAAAACCTGAAGCACTAAAACAATTAAATCAAATAATAAGTTTATCTGATGGAGTAATGATAGCTAGAGGAGACCTAGGCGTAGAAATGCCTATATATCAATTGCCTATTTGGCAAAAAAGAATTATCACTAGAGCCCGACAACTAGCTAAACCTGTCATAGTAGCTACACAATTACTCAGAAGTATGATAGATGATATTATTCCATCACGTGCAGAGGTTACTGATATTGCAAATGCGGTGCTAGATGGTACAGATGCTCTGCTATTAACTGATGAAACAAGCCTTGGTAATAATCCTATTTTAGTTATAGAAACTATGGCTAAAATCATTGAGGAGGTCGAAAATAATCCAGAATTTAATAAATTACTAACTAGAAATTTCAAAATGGCTTCACCACTCAAAATTAATTGTAACAAAATACAATATGTTACTGCGTCTATAGCAGCAGATGTCGTTTTAACATATCCTATCTCTGCGATAATTGGTCTCACATATACAGGGTCATCCATTATTCAAATTTCTTCTTATCGCTCGCCTGTACCTATTTTTGCTTTTACCTCTCAAAATAAAGTCATTAGAAAGCTTTCTCTCATATGGGGAGTAAGATCTTTCTTTTATGATAATCAAAATAGTACTGACGAAACAATAGAAGATACACTTAATTTTTTAAAAGAAAATGAATATTTAGAAGCTGGTGATTGGGTCATACATACAGCTAGTATGCCAATAAATGCGAAAAAACACATAAATACTATCAAGATTTCAATAGTAGAATAAAAAAGTAAAGTGTAACGAAACGATGGGGAAAGGTAAGTTTTTTAAAAGGAATTGTAAAATATTTAAATGTTATAGATTAAATATGTTTGAGACATCAAATCACTATACCGCTCCCACGCCCGCCTATCCGACGCCGCCAAATTCAACAACCTCCCTGTATCTTCTTTAATCTTCTCCGCCAAATACTTCCCTCTCACTACAAACCACATTATGTAGTTCGTTAAATATTTTGTAGCAACACCACGAAACTTGTAATATATCCAGCCAACAAAATCTGTTATCTTCTCATGAACAGTTGATACACTATATATCCCACCTTTCATCTTATTTTTGTTTGTTATTTCTTTGTGTTTTATATGTTCTGCATTTACTGTCTTGAAAGCTTTTTTATTGCTACCACATATTACTGAATTCTCAGAAATTCGTGATTTTAGAAAATTAGCTATGTGTTCAGCTTGAACTCTTTTTTCTTCTAATTTCTTGAACAAAATATTTCCACTTCTATCTGTGGCAGCCAATACTGCCACTTTTGTTGGCTTCTTTTTCTTTAACTTTTTTAACTCTTTTTTTTCTCGTTTCTTTTTGCCTTTTTCAGAGTAATTCATTAGAAGCTCCTCTAATTCTACTACTCCAAAGAAATTAACATTGTCTTCAAAAGACTGTAGAGCACACAGTATTCTGTGACGCCAAAAGAAACTTGTTGTGAGACTTATGTGTACAATTCTAGCACATTCTCTCAAACTCATCCCAGCACTCATACATTTAATATATTCGAGCATTTTGTCCTTTTCATGAACACCATACATAAAGGTGCCTGTGGTAACTCTGAATTGTCTTCCACAGTTTTTACATCGGTAATTTTGAACTCCACTTTGCAAACCATTTTTAATTACATGACTGCTATTGCATTCTGGACAAAGTACTCCGGTAGACATTGCTTTAATTTCTTGATAATCTACGACATCTTTGCCTTCTTTGATCATTTGATCATAGAGATTATCGTAGAATTCACGTGTACCTTCTTTAGTAAGGGCAAATATTTTAGTTGGGTTTTCAAATATTTTATCCATAAAAATAATTTTTTTGCAAATATATAAATTTTTGATATATGAAAAACTTGATTTTTAAAAACATAAAAAATTTATTTACTACCTCTTCCCTCTACCCCATTTCTTTCACATCGCTTCTGCTACTACAAATGCACTACCCCCTACAAATATTAAATCTTTACTACTCGCATGTGTTTTTGCTTCATACAGTGCCCTTCTAACAGATTTATAGGCTTTACCATTTAGATGTATGTTCTTAGCTTTTTTTAATAAAATTCCAGAATCTAGCGCTCTCGGTACATGTGGATTACAAAAATAATACTGAGCATCTGATGGTAGTAATTTCAATATACCTTCTACATCTTTATCTGCCATCATTCCCCATACAATATGCAATCTTTCTTTTTTGACATCGTTTAGCATCTCTACTAGATTACTTACAGCACCTACATTATGCCCAATGTCCATTATTATTGGAACATCATTTGGTACATAGCTCCATCTACCAAATAGACCAGTATTTTTATTTAACTTTATAAAACCTTTTTTGATATGATTATAATTAATTTTATATTTGTAAGATTTTAAAATGTCTATAGTGCATAGTACTGTTTTTATATTCTCTATTTGTACTTTGCCTACTAATGGAGATGTGAGTTTATATATATTTTCATTTTCATCATTTAATTCTACCTTTATGATAGGAGGTATTAGAGATTGATAAAATTTTTTAGTAACAAATTTATCTGTAGCAAAAGTAATGGGAGCATTATTTTTTTGGGCATATTGCGTAAAAACTGGCATTGTTTCTGAATTCTTCTCTCCTATTACGCAGGGTACATTAGGTTTAATAATTCCAGCTTTTTCTGCTGCAATTTGTTGTAATGTGTCCCCAAGCAATTTCATATGATCAAAAGAAATACTTGTAATTATTGATACTAATGGTGTAACAACATTTGTAGCGTCTAATCTGCCTCCTAGTCCAGTTTCTAGAATAGCTATATCTATATCTGATTCTGCGAAATAGCAAAAAGCCATTACAGTATTTATTTCAAAAAAACTAGGTTTTATTTGTTCTATTAAATGTAAATTTTTTTTTGTGAAATTAGTTATCCAGTGTGCTGGTATCATTTGTCCATTTATTTTTATTCTCTCACGCATAGTTTTTAAATGTGGCGAAGTATATAGACCAACTTTATAACCAGCTTCTTGCAATATAGAAGCTAACATGCTACTCACACTACCTTTACCATTAGTACCAGCAATATGTATAGAAGGAAATGTAAAATGTGGATTATTAAATTTTTCAAGTAGCAATAATGTTTTTTCTAAACCACCTTGATAACCAGCATTACCTTGTCTTTCATACATAGGCAGCTGCTCCATAATATATTTTTCTGCTTCAGCAAATATCATCAGTTTTTTATTTAGAAATATTCTTTTTAAAAAAATGATCTACTAAAAATAAGCTCTCTGATCTCTACCTTCGTAGTAATTAATAAATGCATTATTAATGATTCTATATCCTCCGATAGTAGGGAAATCGCCAGTAAAATACCAATCTCCTTTATTATCTACCAAAACTTTATGAAGGCCTTCAAGAGTTTGAAAGATAATTGTTAATTTAGTTTTATTCCCCAGCGGAGTAACTAATTCCTCGATTTTTCGTGTTATTTCATCATCAGTAAAAGGTTTATAAATCAATGAAACATAATTTTCTAATTTATCATCAGGTAAAGAATCTTGTTCTTTACATTTATCATAAACATATTTTATCAATTTATCTTGATGGTGTTCTTTGAGTAGTGCGATAGCAGCTTGAAAAGCTATAAATTCCTCTAACTTTGCCATGTCTATTCCATAGCAATCTGGGTATCTAATCTGGGGAGCTGTAGAAGCTATTATTATTTCTTTAGGTTCTAATCTATTAAGCATAGTGATAATACTTTTTTGCAAAGTAGTGCCACGTACTATACTATCATCTATGGCTACGACTCTATCAATATTTGGCCTTACTACTCCATAAGTAACGTCATACACATGACTAGCTAACCCGTTGCGCTTAGATTCTTTTGTTATAAAAGTACGATGTTTTAGATCTTTTACAACTAAAGTATCAGCACGGGCGTGAGAATTTAGAATATCACGTAAATCCTTATCTGTAATGTTTTTATCAGTATTAATTAAACTTAAAATTTTTTCCTTTTTTTGAGAATCTAACCATTTTTCTATTTCAGCATATAATCCTAAAAAAGCAACTGTAGATGTATTGGGTATATAAGTAAAAACTGTATTTTCTATATCATTGTCAATAGCTTTTAGAATGGGTTCTGCCAACATTGCTCCTAGCATTTTTCTTTCTTTATAAATGTCTCTGTCTGTTCCTCGGCTGAAATATATATGTTCGAAACTGCAAGATTTTTTCTCAGGTATGTGCTCTATATATGGGACTATTGAGAGTTTTGCATTCTTTTTTAATATTAATACATGTCCAGCAGGCATTTCTTTTATATCATCTGTTTTAGCATTAAAAGCAGTTTGTATAGGAGGTCTTTCTGAAGTAACTACAAAAAATTCATCATTCATATAATAATATGCTGGTCTAATACCTCGTGGATCGCGAAACACAAATGAATCTCCATGTCCTAAAACGCCAGCTATCACATAACCACCATCAAAATTTTGTGTAGCTTTTCTCACAATAGAGGCTATATCTAAATTATCTGCTATCATCGGTGATATCTCAGCTTTAGTATATCCTTCTGCTTTAAACTTTTCATATAAATCATTATTCATCTCATCTAAATAGTATCCTAATTTTTCTAATACAGTTACTGTGTCTGAAGTCTCGATAGGATGCTGCCCATAATTGATTAAATCTTGAAATAATTGCTTTGAATTAGTTAGATTAAAGTTACCTGCTAAAGCCAAAGTACGTGTACGCCAGTTGCTCTGTCGCAAATGTGGATGTACATATTCTATCTGATATTTACCATAGGTACCATATCGCAAATGTCCAAGATACAACTCGCTGATAAAAGGGATATTTTGTTTTAGATATTCACCATCATACAATAATGGTGAATTGTTAGTCTCCAAAGTTCGTAATGGTTCATATATTTTTTGAAAAATATCTATTATTGGTGAATCCACATTAGATCTTATTCTATCTAAATATTTATATCCTGGCTCTACATCCAATTTTACAGATACTACTCCTGCACCATCTTGTCCTCTATTATGTTGCTTTTCCATCAATAAATATAGCATATCTAGACCATGATAAGCACAATTATATTTTTCTATGTAATATTCTAATGGCTTTAATAAGCGTAGGAGTACTATACCACACTCATGAGCTATAAATTCACTCATTTATTTTTTTGCAAATTTAAAAAATAAATACGAGAAATTAAATTTTTATTAGATAATTTCAAAATATTTAAAACTGATGATTAGATGAAAGATATATAATATAAAATTTAACATCTGCACTGCAAATCTATCAAATTAAAAAAAAGATTTATTTAATTTGTAATATACAATAATTTTATAAAAAGATGTTAAATATCATTTTTTTTGAAAAAAGCTCATTCAATCTATATTTCATAATAATACTACAATAAATACTCTAAAAAATTTTTATAAAAAAATAAAAAAATTATATTTTTGCAAATAATATTTTAATCTGAATAATTATGGATGAAAATAAGCCAGTTAGAGAATCAATATTTTCTAAAACAAATTTAAAACCTTTAACTGATCCATTAAGTAATAATAATCCTGTAATAGTACTGATTTTAGGAATATGTAGTGCATTGGCAGTAACTGCTAAGTTAAAACCAGCAATTGTAATGGCAATATCAGTTACTGTTGTTGTTGCATTATCTAATCTTATTTATTCACTAATTAGAAAAACTGTACCACCAAGTATTAGGATTATTGTACAATTAGTCATTGTGTCATTTTTAGTTATATTAGTTGACCAAATATTAAAAGCTTTTGTTTATGATGTGAGTAAACAGTTATCTGTATTTGTAGGTTTAATAATTACTAATTGTATGATAATGGGTAGATTAGAAGCTTTTGCAAGTAATAATAGTCCCTGGGCTTCATTTTTAGATGGAATAGGTAATGGGGCGGGCTATGGATTGATTTTAATAATAGTTGCTTTTGTGAGAGAACTTCTCGGAAGTGGTACTCTATTAGGCTATCAAATTATACCACAAGCATTTTATAATGCAGGTTATGTAAATAATGGACTAATGATTTTACCTCCTATGGCATTAATTTTAATAGGTGTAATAATCTGGATTCATAGAAGTTTTAATAAAGAATTAATTGACAAAAATTAAGAGTATATGCAAGACTTAATTAATATATTTGTTAGAAGCATTTTCATAGATAATATGATATTTGCTTATTTTCTGGGTATGTGCTCATATTTAGCTGTTTCTAAAACAGTTAAAACTAGTAATGGATTAGGGTTAGCAGTCATTTTTGTATTAATTATTACTGTACCAGTCAATTTTTTAATTAATAAATATCTTTTGTCGCCAGGAGCTTTATCTTTTATTAGTCCTGCTTTTGCCAATGTAGACCTTGGATTTTTAAGTTTTATAATTTTTATAGCTGTCATCGCCGCCATTGTACAATTAGTGGAGATGGTAGTTGAGAAATTTTTACCTTCATTATATAACTCTTTGGGCATATTTTTACCATTAATAGCTGTAAACTGTGCAATTATGGGAGCATCATTATTTATGCAGGAGAGGGGTTTACAAACTTTTGGTGAAAGTTTCTTCTTTGCTTTTGGTAGTGGCATTGGTTGGTGGTTAGCTATTATTTCTATCGCAGCTATTCGAGAAAAATTATCTTATAGTAATATACCAAAACCATTACATGGTGCAGGCATAGCTTTCATTATTACTGGCCTAATGTCAATAGCTTTTATGAGTTTTTTAGGCATCACAATTTAAAAATTTATTATTTATGATAATCTTAATGTCTTTATTTAATTATATATTAATTAGTTTTCTTATTTTTGGTATTATTATAATTTTATTAGTAATAGGTTTGCTTTTTGCTAAAAATAAACTCACTCCTAAAGGAACTGTTAAAATAAATATTAATGGAGAAAAGGAAATTATTACTGAGTCTGGAAATAATTTATTAATGACTTTATCTAATAATTCCATTTACTTGCCTTCAGCTTGTGGTGGTGGTGGCACCTGTGGACTATGTAAAGTACAAGTTTTAAATGGTGGTGGAAGTATTTTACCTACAGAATTAGGTTTTTTTAATAGAAGACAAATCATAGATAAGTGGCGACTAGGCTGTCAAGTAAAAGTAAAAGAAGATTTAGAAATTAAAGTACCAGAGAGTGTCCTAGGTGTTAAACAATGGGTATGTGAAGTCGTATCCAATAAAAATGTGGCTACTTTCATAAAAGAATTAGTCCTAAAATTACCAGATGGTGAAATATTAAACTTTAATAGTGGTGAATATATTCAAATTTATGTACCTGAAAATCTCAATATAGATTACTCCAAAGATATTTATGTTGAGGATGAATTTAGAGATGAATGGGATAAACTAGGTGTATGGAATTTGAAACTGATAAATAAAGAAAGTACTTTCAGAGCATACTCTATGGCTAATTATCCTGCAGAAAATGATATTGTAATGCTTAACGTTCGTATAGCAACTCCACCATGGGATAAGAAAAAGAATAAATTTATGAATGTTCCTCCTGGCATTTGCTCTAGCTATATTTTTTCATTAAAACCAGGTGATAAAGTTAAAATATCTGGACCTTATGGAGATTTTCATATAAAAGATACTAATAAAGAAATGATATTTATTGGTGGTGGTGCAGGAATGGCTCCTATGCGAAGTCATATTTTTCATCTTTTCAAAACCTTACATACTCAGCGTAAAGCATCTTTTTGGTATGGAGGTCGCTCTCTGAGAGAACTATTCTACGTAGATCAATATAAACAATTAGAAGCCGAGAATCCTAATTTCAAATTTGTGGTTGCTCTATCTGAACCAAAACCAGAAGATAATTGGAACGGTTATGTTGGTTTTATTCACCAGGTTTTATATGAAAATTATTTAAAAAATCATCCTGAACCAGAAGAATGTGAATATTATATCTGCGGTCCTCCAGCTATGCTAAATGCTGTATTAAAACTTTTAGATAGCCTAGGTGTACCTCCAGAGAATATAGCTTTTGATGATTTCGGTTCCTAAAGGAACATTTCCTAATGCGGTTTTGACAAAGTGTTTTTTTAAATAATACGTTTAATCTATTTCTAAATTATAGCATTTAGCTCCGAAATATGTGTAGATGGTTTCGTTGTCTAGCTCCTTGGCTGTGTACATAAAACAATATTTTTGTTAAGTAAAATTAATAAATTTTTTTGAATAAATTACATTTTTATAAAGAATAAATCTTATATTTTTAAACTATTCTATATTTTTTGATATTTCTCCCCAGTCACCCCATCTCCCCAGTCTCCCCTTCTCCCCGTCACTCTTTCTCCCTCTCACCTATCACCTATTCTCCCCTCACCCCGTCACCCACTCTCCCACTCTACTCCGTCTCCCTATCACCCATCACTTATCACCCATCACTTATCACTCATCACCTATTCAACTTCCTAACTACTAAACTCTAACCCCTATTACCTATATTATTCCCACTCTATATTTAATTTTTTCTTTGGTTTTGTGTATGTTTTTTTATCTACTTTTTGAGTATCTGTATTAGTCCATTCTATTTGATATGCTTTAGGCTTATTGTCTTCTGGTCTTACTATTAATAATGAAGTATCTTGACTGAAATTATTCATTTCTGCTTTAATATTAGTTTTAATATTTTCTTGTTCTTGTCTAGCAGCTTCTTGTCTAGAAATTTTACGTTGTTCTCTATCAAAAAGTTCATATTTATAATTTCCAGGTTTACCATAAACTCGAACGTATAATGTGATACCTCTGGTATCATCATAGTTAATATAGCCATAATCGTCTACATTATCTGTTTGATTATTTGTCTGATGTAGCAACTCACGAGCTTTCACTGCTAGATGATAATCTATTTCATTATTTAGATTATGCTTCCCTCTTACTTTTATGTTAATGACATTACTTAAAATCGCCATTTCTGGTATTTCTACTATTTGATCTGATAGATACAATGTATTATTGAGTTCACCAAATTTGATATGTGTGAAATCTCTATTAATATATTTTTGTAAACCCATCAATGGTTCGAAATTAATTAATTCACCATTTTTTATATTAATAACTGCAGTAGCTTTCATAGAAGGTTTAATAATTTTCCATTCTTTTGTGAATGAGCCACGTGCCTGTAAATCTATATTTGTAATGCCCCTAATATTTTTATCTGTTAGAATTTTTTGATTGAAATTTTCCATTTCTGTAAACAATCGATTAATATTTATTTGATTAGCTATAAAGTCTATAGCAAAATCATTTTTTTGTTCACCAGGCACTAAATAACCACTGCCATTTATATTCCCACCGAATGCTTTGAAATCTATTTTATCGATTATAAATTTATTTGATATCATTCTACCATTTAGTTTTAAATTATTAGCAGAGAATAAATTATATTTTATTAGATCAGAAGCCATTTCTACTTTAATAAATTGATTTGTTGCATTACTTTCTATATGAGTATTTAAAGTTAAATTTTTAGCTCCCACAGTCATATATATCAAATTATCGATTTTAATATTTGCATTAGCTAATATTATCGGCTGCAGTTTTGCACCAGAAGGCTTAGTTTGAGTATTATCTTGTTTTTTTATGAGGCTATCTAGAACTAATTTTGGCATATTAGCATTTAGATTTACTTGTAAAAATGGTCTATCACTGAGAAATAGATTTTTCCATTTTATAATAGTCGCATCAGCATTTTGTAAATACTGCTCATTAATTTTACAATTTAATGTTTGTATTTTTAAACTATCATTATTTATCAAGGCAGTAGTATTCAATTCTTTAATATTATATGTAGCAATGTAAAAATTCGCAGATTGTATATTTAGTTTTGAATTTATATCAGACATTACTAAAATACTTTTCAATCCTCCATACCAATTAGGTAGGCTCGTTTGTCCTTTCAGTTCTAATTGTATTTGTCCACTATTAATTTGCACATTATCATTATTTAAAAATGCCATTTCATGTAAATCTACCATTCCCACAATATCTAAATTTATGATAGGGCTAATGAGATTTTGCAATTTTACTTTTCCATTTATATGGCTATTATTTTCATAATTAACTTGCAAATCATTAATTTCGATATTATATTTTGATATATCAGAAAGATTTTCTGTAGTAATATTTGCACTAAAATTAACCTTAGACAAATTAATTTTTTCATTTTTTAATTCCAGATTATTACAATACAATTTAGCATTTAGTTTAGGATAATGTCCCTCATATAAATATCCATTTATTTGTGTAGTAAGCGAAATGGTACCTTTTAGTGAATATTTCTCTAAATTCTTTTTGATTTTTTCTGGTAAAAGCTCGATTATATTATTTATATTATTTTTTTTAATATTAAGGTTCGCATCTATATTAG
>JASEGF010000031.1:13315-14147 GCA_030017935.1 Bacteroidales bacterium
GCTTTTGAGAGTTAAAATTATACATTAGCGACATTGAGAAATCATTACCACCAATATCACCAATAATTTTTTTAGCATGAAATATAGAATTATCTATATCAATATTGCTATTTGTGGAAATATTGATTTCTATATTATGTTTCAAAGAAAAGGAAGTGTCTATCATCAGACTATCAAGCGTAAAATTAATATTAGAATTTTCTGAAAATACATTTTCATTATATTTGCCATTAGTATGCATTTTATGAATAGTAGTGCCTATAGACATTTGATCTTTGGTAGATATATAACCTAGATGAATATTTTTGAGCAAAATATCTGGTAATTCTAAAAGGATAGCATTAACTTTTTCAGTAGTATCAGTTACGAAAATATCAAAATTATTTCTACCATCTTCATGAATTTTTAAATTAATTTTACCATCATTCAAGTAAATTTTTCTAATATTATATTTACCTCTTATGATATCAAAGATATTAGTGCTAGCATCCATATAATTAATAGATAGTAAATCATCATTTCGTATTTCTACATTTGTAAATCTAACAGATATAAGGGGGAAATGAGAAAACAAGTTTAAGTCAATAGCATCGACATATAAGGGAACTTTTAGATAATTATCTACATATTCCACCAATTTATTTTTAATAATCTGCTGATGTGTATAAACATAAATAAAAGAAACAGTAAAAAATAAAATGATGACAATTAAAACAATTAAAAATATTTTTAATAATTTTTTAACCCAATTTTTTTTAAGTATTTTATTATCTAGTAGTAAATCATTCATAAAAGCAAATTTACAAATAAAATAACTATTATGTGATTAAAA
>JASEGF010000320.1 GCA_030017935.1 Bacteroidales bacterium
GTTTTATTCATTGTATTAGACCCGCCTGGCCCCGTAGCAATAAGAGTTACACTATAATTACCTGGATTTGTATACATAACAACTGGATTAGCATTAGTACTAGATGAAGGATTTCCACCTGTAAATGTCCAATTATAATTTGTAGCATTTGTACTGAGATTTATAAATTGAATTGAGTCTCCTGCACATATTGATGTTGGATTGGCTTCAAAATCAGCTACGGGAGCAGCAGTTGATAGTTCCCATTTCATTGCATCAAAAGCAATAACTTGTGATTGAATCCCAGTACCATCACCTAATCTAACGTACCCGCTGTTTCCTTGAACAAAGGGGAAGGTTCCAAGTGAAACCCATTGTCCTAAATGAGCTGCTTGATTGATCACAACAGTAGTATTACCGCCATTATAATAAATTTTATATCTTGCAGATGTTGCTGTTGGTCCTGTTGATGGAATATAAGCATAAACATTATAATTACCATTTGAAGGAAGTGTAGGTGTCCACTTTATATAGCAAGTATCTATTGTAGTAGAAGAGGTTGTATATGTCCACCAATAATGAGAAAAAGCACCATAACCACCAGTTTCACTATCACGATAATATCTCATAAGTGATATACCCTGATTATGTATATAAAATCCATGATTATAATTTACATCATCAATTATAGTGTTATTATATGTTAGTTGGTTAGCTCGCGCAGTTACAGTCCATGCTATAGAATTCAAATTTTGAAAACCATTATTATATCCAGGCCAATCATAATAAACATTTTTCCCATAATAATTCATATAACCATTGTTTTTATTACCATAGGGATCATTAAAAATTAATGTATGTTGTCCGTTAACATATCCAACTGCTAAAGTCAAATGACCAGCAGAAGTAAGCATACTACAAATAGGAAATGGATAACTATTGTTAATTTCAGTTTGAACATTTGCAAAAGAAGTAGATGTGGAACGAACTGATGTTATATTATGCATGTTAATATATGATGCCATTCTACTATAAGGGCTATAATTTCCTGTCCACATATATCCATATCCTCCCCAGGCTGTACTGCCTCCAGCATCACTAGCAGTATAATTATAGTATGTGCTATTATATGTATATCTATCAGCCACATATGCACCATAATGACTGGTGTGTGAAGATGGAGAAC
>JASEGF010000321.1 GCA_030017935.1 Bacteroidales bacterium
AGTTCTTTTTTAAATCTATACCCACTCAAAACGTTATAGAACCATTTTTTTTAAAGTTTCTAAAGCTTTAACCTCTCCGTATTCTATCAATTCTTTTATATTACCGAAATCTAAAACCTTACAAATATCTTTAGGAATATCAATTATCACATCTGGTGGATATGCTTTAATAGATAAATCTGCTATACGTTCTATCATAGCTATAGCAGAGGTATTGAGTAATTGAATATATCCAACATTATCGGCACTGATAGCTGGACTAGTAACATAATCTAAAATATTTTTAACATTAGCGCGAGAAATGAAATTTTCAATACGATTAATAAAAGCATTGTAACGTCTATTGCGGCGATTGGGAGATATTATATTATCGGTTTTCTCTTTTACAATCAAATTCTTACCTTCTTCGTTAGCATATAAATTTATAACAAATACATCTAATTTATCTCTATTAGGTAAAGGCTCTATAGGAATAGGATTCAGCACTCCTCCATCTACTAAAATTGTATTGTTATAGTGTACGGGCACTATCAATGAAGGTATGGCTATAGAAGCTCTCATAGCTTTATATAAGCTGCCTTTGGTGAAATAGATAGGTTTATTACTAATGATATCAGTAGCTGCTATAGCACACGGTATATTGAGATCTTCAATATTTTTATCTGGAAATTTTTGATTTAAAATTTCAAAAAAACTATCAACTTTTAGTATCCCATTTTTTTTAAGAGTAAAGCCTAACATATTTAAAATCTCTTCTTCTGTGAGAGAGGTAATCCATTGCTCAAACTCATAAAGATCTCCTCGAGCATACATACCTGCTATCATGCTACCTATAGACGCTCCTGATACAGACTTTATATTGTAGCCTTGCTTTTCTAAGGTCTTAATTACTCCAATTTGTGTGGCTCCACGTGCACCACCACTACTTAAAACAAGTCCTATATCTTTTTTCATAATTTAAACTGAAAATTTTCGTTTTTAATTTTTTATTCAAAATTACATATCTAAAAAATAATAAACAATAAAAATATATTATTATTATTATAAAAAATTTTTTATAATAATAAGCGTTTAGATAATAAAGTCATTTTCAGCTTTTTATATT
>JASEGF010000322.1 GCA_030017935.1 Bacteroidales bacterium
GTTAGAATTGATGAATTCTTTAGCAGCATTAAGAGCAAAATTACTAAGAGTTACACTATCAGTTCTCATATAGGTAATGAGACCAGACTCATATAACTCCTGAGCTAAACGCATAGTTTGTGAAACTGAGAGACCTATTTGCTTAGCTGCTTCCTGCTGTAGAGTAGAAGTGATAAATGGAGGAGGAGGAGTACGCTTAGCTGGACGCTGCTCTATATCTGAGATAGTAAAGATAGCATTTTTAGATTGTTCTAAAAAGTCTAAAGCTTCTTTTTCCTTTTTAAATTGATGATTTAGCTCAGCAGACAATAAAATATCTGGCTTGTCTATCAAATTAAATTTACCAGATACTTTATATAATTCATCAGAAACGAATCCTTCAATTTCTCTATCTCTTTCTACTATTAATCTCAAGCCCACAGATTGCACTCTACCAGCAGATAAATTTTTTGCAATTTTTTTCCAAAGTATAGGAGATAATTCATAACCAACTAAACGATCTAAAATACGACGAGCCTGCTGTGCATTAACTAGATTGTAGTCAATGTTTCTAGGATTTTTAATAGCTTCTTCAATAGCAGACTTAGTAATTTCATGAAAAGTAATTCGTCTTAGCTTCTTCTCAGGAATTTCTAAAGCCTCAGCAAGATGCCAACTGATGGCTTCTCCTTCTCTATCTTCATCAGTAGCTAACCAAACAATTTCACTTTGTTTACTTGCAGCACTTAGTTGATTAATAACCTTTTCTTTACCTTTAATAACAATATATTTAGGTTCGAAATTTTTATCTACATTAACTCCAAGCTCACCCTTAGGTAAATCTCTAATATGACCAAAACTAGATAATACAGTAAAATCATTACCTAAATATTTTTCAATAGTTTTTGCTTTAGCAGGTGATTCAACAATTACTAAATTATTCCCTTTGAGAGTATACTCAGATTGATTTTTTGATTTGATATTACCAGTAGATTTATTACTACTTTGTTTTTTTTCACTACTTTTTTTAGCCACAATTGTAAATTTAATTGTTAATGCAAAAGTAAATAAAAAAACAAAAAGTATAAAAATATGTAAAAAATGTTAATAAGAGGTTGGGGATA
>JASEGF010000323.1 GCA_030017935.1 Bacteroidales bacterium
AATATAAAAAATTTTATATTCATAAATCATATATATTTCATAAAAATATTTTTTACACTTGGGGGGGTAGCTATTGAGAATAGCTACCCCCCCAACCTTTTACTCCTATCCTTCAATTTTTTAATATTTAAGCAGCTTCTTTTTTACCCCTATTTCTCATACTTTATTATTTTATTCCAAATTTTTGAAATTTTAAAATCAATATTTTTAATTATTTGTATTTTTGTTTTTGAAAACATTTTAAAAAAATAGTTTAGTTAAAAAAAAGCAAAATAATAATGGCATCTACGATTAAATCTGATTTTATACAGCAATTTGAAAAAATCAAATTTGATATTCAAACTAAAAATTATGCAAATATATATTTCGCTTACGGGAAGGAGGCTTATTTTATTGATCAGCTGCAGCATACTATAGAAAATGAAATATTAGATCCTGCAGACAAAGATTTTAATTTATATATATTATATGGCAAAGATACTACCATACCAGATATCATTAATATAGCAGAGAGTTATTCGTTTTTTGGAAATTACAAAGTCATTTCTATTAGAGAGGCTCATGAACTCAGTTTAGCTAATTTCGATTTATTTGAGAAATATTTTCAAAAGCCTATGTCTCAGTCTATTTTATTTTTTGCTTATAAAGATGAAAAGTTAAATAGCAAATGGCAAGCTTTATTAAATAAAAAAACATCTAAAGTAATAAAATTTAATAGTAAAGGCTTATATAATTATCAAATTCCTAATTTTATAGAAGATTTTTCAAAACAAAGGGGGTACAAGATAAATCCTCATATTACTAAGATATTGGCTGATAATTTAGGGACGAACCTTTCGGTAGTTACTAATGAACTAGAAAAATTATTTATTTTAGTGCCCTCTAGTGGTGAGATTACTATGCAAATAGTAGAAGACCTTACTGGTATTAATAGACAATATAATGTTTATGAATTACAAAATTCATTAGCACAGAAAGATATTAAATCTATACAAAATATTACTTTATATCTGGCATCTAGCGATGAGAGAAGTTCATTATTGATAGTTATTCAAAATTTATTTAATTTTTTTACTCAATTA
>JASEGF010000324.1 GCA_030017935.1 Bacteroidales bacterium
AAAAGCTAACATAAATGTTTGTTTATCCATTTTCAATTCCCCTACTTTATCCCTTCTAAACAACATTACATTTTCAAATTGATAAATCGTTTGAAAATACTTCCTAAAAGTATTATTTTACCTGAGATTTAAATATTTATGTGTCTGTATTGATAATCTCCATTTAGAATTATTAAAAATGTATTTTATTATTTCTGGTAATATATTTTTTGATCTAGACCATTCTGGTTGTAGAAATAAATAACATTCCTCTGACACTGATTTAGAACATTCTTCAGCAAATGCGAAATCTTCAAAATCACTTATTATCACTTTTAACTCATTAGCTTTATTTAACCATTCGTTGTAAATGTATGAATGATTTTTTGGACTAACACAAATCCAATCTATATTGTTTATCCATTGTGCTGTGGCTGCTGTCTCTATATGTATATAATAATCATGAGCATGAAAAAGATTAATTAATTGATCTAAAGGGTATAAAATGGGTTCGCCACCCGTCAGAACTATATGTTTAGTATCGTATTTCATGGCTTTTGTTAATAGTTCAGATGGTGTTATTAGGTTATTAATGTCAGGATTCCAAGATTCTTTACTATCACAAAACCAGCAGCTCAGGTCACAGCCACCTAATCTAATAAAAAAAGAAGCTAAGCCAGTATGTAATCCTTCACCTTGTAAACTGTAAAATGTCTCTAATACTGGTAAATGATTACCATCTATATTTAAATTTTCAAATTTCATGATAAGATAAAAAATTTTTAATTTAACTTGTTAAAATTAAAAAAGAATAAATTGTAGTATAGGGTAAGTTTACTTTTTATGTTTTTCTATATATGGCATAGCCATTTTAAATCCGTCAATTAGCATATTACTGAGGCCTGTACTTGTAAAAGTGCCACCAGAGATGGCATCTACACCATGTATTTCTGGTATATTGCTGTGTTTCACACCACCTTTAACAACAGCAATGCTAGTAAACTGATTATTTTCATCGAAGATTTTTTTTCCTTTAAATTGTTCTTGAAAAGGTAATCCAGATATTTCAGCTCCAAGGCCTGGAGTTTCACCTTTATGAT
>JASEGF010000325.1 GCA_030017935.1 Bacteroidales bacterium
CTTTAATCCTACAAATCCCAGTTCAGACAATTTACCCCGTGAGATATAAAGTAAAAGATACATTAAAAGTATAATAGTTGTTATCTCACGGGGTAAAGAAAGAAGTATGATCTTTGTCTCTCTACTATATCCTCACTAATCACTACTCATTACTCACTAATCACTAATCACTCCTTTCTACTATCGCTATCTCTTCTTCTGTCAAATCATATAATTTGTAGACCAATTCATCGATTTCTTTTTCCCATTCGCTGGTATATGCTGCGTGATTTTCTTTTTTTGCTGCAAGGATGTTATCTACAAGTGATTCTATCTGTGAAACTATGGACTGATTGGATTGTGTGATAGGGGGAAGGGGAAGATTTCTAATAAAAATTTTACTCATTTCATAACCTGATGAACCTAACATTGCTCCAATTTTCCTAAAATACCAAAATTCCATTTTAGAATTAAATAATGCAATTATATATTTCAAATTAAATCCAGTAATTATAAAGGCTTTTTGATTGCATAACATATTATTTGCATCATACGTGGCTTGTAACTCCATTGACATATTTGGATATACCACCTTCTCCTTCTCAAACTCAGAATGATAAGTCGCAGCACATCGTTGTAAAGCATACCATTCGTATCTAATACCTGTTTCTTCTTTATTCCTTTTAGATAAAGATTCTTTATATTTTAAAAGATGATTGTAAACACTGTGATATTGTCTTATGAATTCATTTTCTGCTTTTTCACTTGCTCCTTGAATCGATGTATCATTATGTAATGGAAAATGCCAAGGAATAAATATCACCCACAGCCCAGCCCACTCATAATAATATCTTTTGATATCGCGTCCACGAAGTATGGGCTTGATGATAGCCTCAGTACGACGTCGCTCATCATCATCTTTGCAATTATCCAAAATCTCCTGAC
>JASEGF010000326.1 GCA_030017935.1 Bacteroidales bacterium
AAGTAAAAGATTAATCTTTTAAAATCAATATTGGATTTAATCTCAACTCCATATACACATACCATGCTTGCCGATCTGATGAAGCTAAATTCAGCATCCTGCCTACATCTTCTATCAATTTCTTTAATAAATATTTGTGTTTTATTATATACCACATTATGTAGCTTTGCAGGTATTTGGTAGCTACACCTCTGAATTTATAGTTTATCCAATTCACAAATATGCCTGTATGCTTCTCTATAGCTGTCAATCCATACAAATCATTTTTTCTCTTTTTATCTTTTATTACCTCTTTTCTTCTAAGTTCTTTGACTTGTATATTACGCAATTCTTCATCATCATCACTACATATTACACCATTTTTAGAGATTTTTGTTGTTAATATCTTCTCTATATGTGCTTGCCTCACCTTTTGGAAGCCTACAACATTAAAAAGCATATTACCACTTCTATCTTGAGTAGCTAGCACTGCTACTTTTTGAAGTCTTCGTATTTTGGCTATTAATTTATCTATTCCATTACGTTTTCTTCTGCCTTTTTCAGAGTATTCCATGAGTAATTGTTTCAACTCTATAATTCCAAAGAAGTTCACATTATTATCAAAGCTTCTGAGAGCTGCTAATATTCTATGACGCCAAGCGAAGCTTGTTGGCAAGCTTATGCCAACCTCATCAGCACATTGTTGTAATGTTTTATCTTCAAGCATGCAACGAATGTAGCCAAGCATCTTTTCACGTTTTTGAATTTTATAAACGAAAGTGCCAGTAGTTACTCTAAAGTTTCTACCACAATCTTTACAAATATAAAGTTGCTGTCCTTGTTGTCTACCGTTCTTAATAATATTACTACTTTCACAATTGGGACACAGAGGAGCGGCACTTAGAGTTTTTACCTCTTGATAATCAACCGCATCAGC
>JASEGF010000327.1:0-522 GCA_030017935.1 Bacteroidales bacterium
AAAAAAAGGTTTAATATATTGTATAAATTAAGTAATGATATATAACTTTAAAAAAAATACAATTAATACTTTTCAAATTGGAGTATATAAAGCAAATAATTAAAAAATTAAAATTTTTAAAAATAATTCTATAAAATGTTTATTAATAAGGATTTTAAGCATTACAAAATTATTAGTAAAATATCATTACTCAATTTAAACTAATATTTAAATTATTTTGTAAAGTGCTTAATAACAAATAGATAGAAAATATTTTAAAAGTTTTTATAAAATCATCTTTGATTAACCAATTTAATTTCCCAAAAGTAGACCATCATTTTACCAGAAGAGACTTTTTTATTAGTTTTCTTTGTGTGGCTGACAAAGAAAACTAAAATATAATGAAATAAAATTTACATTTTTACATTTATTACTACTTTTACTTAATTTTATAAAATAAAATTATAACTTTATACCAGTGAATAGATTTACGCTATCTTTAATTTTACTTTTAATAACATTAAATTTATTCTCTCAAAATAC
>JASEGF010000327.1:532-808 GCA_030017935.1 Bacteroidales bacterium
TATTTATTAATTTTACGTAATAAAAATATTTTTATGCACACTACCAAAAAACTAGAAAATCAATCTAGCTACATAAATTTCGGAGCGAGATACTATGAAAGTGATCTGAAGTGGTGGCTGAGTGTAGATCCTATGAGCGATAAGTATCCATCCCTATCGCCATATTTTTATAGTGTGGATAATTCCTTAATTAGAATAGACATGGAGAGAAGAGATATTTGGGAGATTAATCAAGAAAAAAATATAGTAACCCGGATTAAAGATAAAAGTCAGGAT
>JASEGF010000328.1 GCA_030017935.1 Bacteroidales bacterium
CTATTCTTTAGCTCTTCTTTCAATTGCTCACTCTTAACCTTTTTCTCCCCAATATGTTTAAAAAGCAAATTACCTTCTCTATCTGTTACCACCAATACTGCTACTTTGGGATGTCTCTTCTTCTTTGCTTTTTCATATTCTTCTCTGTCTTTATATTTCCTTCCTTTTTCTGAATATTGCATTAGCAATTCATCTGCTTCTACTATGCCAGAGAAGCTAATGCAACCTTCTAATGATCTTAAGGCTGCTAATATTCTATGTCGCCATCGAAAACTTGTTTTTAAGCAAATACCCACCTCATCAGCACATGCTCTTAAGCTTTTACCCTCAAGCATACAACGTAAGTAGTCTAGCATCAATGGATATTTTCGCATTCGATAGACAAAGGTGCGAGCAGTTTCATTGAATTGATAGCGACAGTTTTTGCATCTATATATTTGTCTACCTTTGCGTTTACCAGCTTTGATAACGTTTTCACTTCTACAATTTGGGCAGATAGCAGCTGTAGATTGGATTTTTATCTTTTGATAATCTACTACTGTAGCATGGTCATCTAACAGAAATTGATAAAGCTGATCTAGAAAATCACGCTTATGATCCTTGGGCAAAGCAAGGTATTCTTTTGAATTTTCTAGTAATTTTTTCATAATAAAAAATTTT
>JASEGF010000329.1 GCA_030017935.1 Bacteroidales bacterium
TCATTTCCCAATGCGGATGAGACGCATCGTTTTGTCATATATAAAACTCCTATTTAGTCATCACTTAATAAGGCTTAACAGCAGATTATTATACGATTATCCCCAAAATCCTTTAATCCCATAAATCTCAGTTCAGACAACAAACACTGATAAAATGTCTGAACCAGGATTTTTTAGATTATTGGGATGATAGGAGAAGAGGTGAAAGGTGAAAGGTGATAGGTGAAAGGTAATAGGTTAGTGATTAGTTGATGTGCTGATGAGTTGATATGTTTATGGTAAAAGGAGTTTAACAAGATATTAATTGTAAATTAGTCCACAAATGAGCACAAATTAAAAATGAAAATAAAAAAAATTTTTTTATTTCAAAAAAACAAAATAATTTTGCATATTAAACCAATAAAAATAAGAAAATATGAGAAAATTAAGAACATTAGTATTAATCATCAGCTCAATGCTGATGTTAAACTTGCAAATCTATGCACAAAATCTTGGAATTGGAACAAGTTCATTCAATCCAGATAGTTCTGCACTGGTAGAGATGCGAGGCAATAAAGGTTTACTGATACCACGCATGACAACTGCTGAGCGTAATGCTATTTCTAATCCTGCCCAGTCATTATTAATTTTTAAT
>JASEGF010000032.1:0-11537 GCA_030017935.1 Bacteroidales bacterium
ATGGGCGTGGGACAAGTATAGAGAGATAGTTAGTCAAAGATATGATTAACATACTGTAAAATATAACAAAAAATTGATACTTAACGCCCCCACTCCCCCTTTTGTCAATAACTCCAATAATCAAACAGTTTATAAATCCCTTCTCTTTATTATTATAATATTTTTATACCTCAAATTTTCTTTATCAATAAATGATGGATAATATTAAAAAAAATCTTATGAATTGAAACAATTTTCAATTCATTAAACAAAAGTTTTTGTTGATTTTTTTGTCTATTAAAGTGTTATGATAATGTATAAAATAAAAAACTATTGTGTTAGATGATGAAAAACATCTTCTACATTTAGTTTATCAATCTTTAATTCTAATATTTTTAAATTGTTTTTTATAGCTTTTTCAAAAATTTGTTCATTTACTTTAGCATCATTCTCAGCTAATATTTCATATGAATTATTGGGCAAAGCCTGATAAGATATTACACCGATAAGTGAATTGAAAAAGTTGACGTCTGCTCTCTTATCAAATCTGACTTCTATTTTTATTTGATTAGCTTGATAAATGCCTATATCTTTTGTAAGAGAATCTGCGACTATTTTGCCATTATTTAGGATTATCACTCTATCGCACATGTATTCTACCTCTTGCATAATATGAGTCGAAAGCAACACAGTTTTTTTCTTCCCTAGAGTTTTTATCAAATCGCGTATTTCGATTATTTGATTAGGATCCAAGCCAGAAGTGGGTTCATCGAGAATAAGGATGGGTGGATCGTGCAGCATCACTTTAGCTAATCCTACGCGTTGTCTGTAGCCTTTTGATAATTGATTTATTTTTTTGTTAATTTCATTTTGCAATCCTACCATCTCTATGACCTCATCAATTCTTTGTTTTTTATTACCAATTTTATATATATTAGCTACAAAATTCAAGAATTCTTTAATATACATTGACAGGTAAAGAGGATTATGTTCGGGAAGGTAGCCTATATTTTTCTGAATTTTTTTAATATCATTTCTAATATCTATCCCCATCAATTCTGCTCTACCTTCTGTAGGTGGCATATAACCTGTTAAAATCCTAAGAAGAGTGGTTTTGCCAGCTCCATTAGGTCCTAAAATACCAACTATTGTATGATCTTTAATCTCAAAAGATACTTTATCTAGTGCTTTTTGTTTACCATAAAGCTTTGTAATATCTTGTGTTATTATCATATTTTTATTACAATTATTTATAATTGCAAAATTAAGAATATTTCCACTAAGATTAAATTAATTCATTTAAAAAATTATTTTTAACTTTGCAAAAATAATTGGTCTCATGGCCGAGTGGCTAGGCAACGGTCTGCAAAACCGTGTACAGCGGTTCGAATCCGCTTGAGACCTTTTTTTATTCCTTCTAAAAACATATAATTTTTTTTAACTTTGCATAAAAAATGTCTATTATAAAACCATCTATTCCTAGTGGGACAAGAGATTTTAGCCCTGACCAGGCTAAAAAACGTAATTTTATTTTTGATACACTAAAAAAAATTTTTGAATCACATAATTTCTTACCAATAGAAACTCCAGCAATGGAAAACTTAACAACTTTGTTAGGCAAATATGGTGATGAGGGTGATAAACTTATTTATAGAATTATAAATTCTGGTGATTTTCTGAAAGATTTGCCTGATGAATTATGGCACACCAAAGATACTAAAAAATGGTTGGAATATATTTGTGATAAAGGACTTAGGTATGATCTTACTGTTCCTTTAGCTAGATATGTTGTAATGCATAGAAATGAAATTAATTTTCCTTTTAAAAGATACCAAATTCAACCAGTATGGCGAGCAGATAGACCTCAAAAAGGTAGATATCGTGAATTCTATCAATGTGATGTTGATATTATCGGGACTGACTCTCTACTTGCTGAAATAGAACTAATATCTCTTGTAGATGAAGCTTTCACTGAGCTGCAAGTAAATACTATTACCAAAATAAATAATAGAAAAATATTACAAGGTATAGCTAATTGGCTAAACCTAAATGATAGTGAATTTATAAATTTTACTACTATTTTAGATAAATTAGACAAAATAGGATTAGATGGTGTTTTAGAATTATTTAAAAAAGATGCTTGGGATGATGAAAAAATTGCAAAACTTAAAAATTTAATAAATTTTAGCTCAAGTAATAATGATTGGGTAGAAATAATAAATTATTTAGATTCAATATTTATAAATAATGATATAGGCAAGGCTGGGATTAAAGAATTAAAATTTATATTTGATAATTTAAGTTTTTTAGAACTTCAAAATAAGCAAATTTTAGATATTACTCTTGCTAGAGGATTAAATTATTATACAGGTACTATCTTTGAAGTTGTTTGCGATGAGGTATCACTCGGTAGTATATGTGGCGGTGGTAGATATGATAATCTGACAGCTCTTTTTGGTTTAGATAATGTATCAGGTGTAGGTATATCTTTTGGTGCGGAACGCATTTATGATATTATGGAAAACTTAAATAAATTCTCCGAAAATATTATCAATGACAATAAAATATTGATAATAAATTTTGGTGAGAAATATTTTAGTTATTGTCTATCTATATTATCAAATTTGAGAAAAGCTAATTTGAAAGCAGATATATATCCTGATGATGCAAAATTAAAAAAACAATTTAATTATGCTGATGCATTAAATTACAAATATGTAATTATCGTAGGTGAGGATGAGATAGCTAATGATGAGGTATCTATTAAAAATATGATAAGTGGAGAACAAGTTAAAATTTCGAAAAATAATATAATTTCGTATTTAAAAAATTAATATTTATGGAAAAAAGATTTTTAGAAGGTAAAACAGTAGGTATATTGACAGGTGGTGGCGATACACCAGCTCTCAATTCGTCAATAGAGCAAATACGCAATCATGTATCTATACTTGGTGCTAAGGTATACGGCATTAGAAAAGGCTGGAAAGGATTGTTAGGTGAAGGAGATATTGTCGATCTTACTAATCAGCCTTTTGATGGAAAATGTGGTGGATCTGCCTTGAAATCTAGTCGTACAAATCCTTTTCCTTCCAAAAAAAATCCAGAAAGCCGTGTAGATCAAGTACTCACCAATTTAGATCGCTATGGTATAGATATTTTAGTAACTATTGGTGGTGATGATACTAATGGTGCTGCTAAGAAATTATGGGAGCAAGAGAGAATTCCTGTTATTGGTTTTCCTAAAACTATTGATAATGATTTACGCACCACAACTATTCATGGATATAAAGGTAAAGACATAGAAGTGTGTCTCTGCCCTGGCTTCCCCTCTGCAGCTAATTCTGTCGTAGAGTATACTCAAAAAATTCGTACCACTGCATCTTCTCATAACAGAGTAATGGTACTAGAAGTTATGGGACGTCACGCTGGATGGCTCACTGGCACATCATCTTATGGATTTGCTGATATGGCTTTAATTCCAGAGTTAGAAATTGATAAGGATAGAAAAGAAAAATTTTTTGAAAAAGTAAAAGAAAAATATCAAGAAAATAATTATTTAATAATCGCTGTATCAGAAGGCACTCGTTGGTATAATGATCAAACTGGCCAAGTCGAGGAAGTATATGCTAGTACTGAGACTGATGAATATGGTCATCCACGTTTAGGTGGCATTAGTGGTGTCATTGCTAATGAGATCTCTCAAAAACTAAAAATTGATGCTCGAGCACAAATAATTGGTTATTATGCTCGTAGTGGTAAATGCTTCGACTATGATAGAAAACTTACAGTAGCATTGGCAGACAAGGTTTTAGACCTTTTACTTAGAGAAGATTATGGCAAAATGCCGGTACTTAAAAGGATAGAAAGCTTCCCATACATAGAAGAGTATAATACTACTGCTATCGATATGGGCAATATAGGTAATTTACCTCTACCTTTAGATTATTATAATCCAGATGAATTTGAAATTTCGGAACCTTACTACGACTTTCTATATCATATACTAGGCCCAATAGAAAAATATGAATTTAAATATAAATATCCTAAAGTTTACCCTATAAAATAAAATTTAAAATTTTTGTTTTAACATTTTAGACTCATCAACATTATAAAATACTATTAAAAAATATAGTGTCTTTTTATAAATTCACAGTATTACATTTATTACTAATAAAACTTTTAGCTCAATCAAATAAAAATTATTGTTTTACAATATTATATTTAATCAGTATTTAGGATTTTTAAAAGTTCGTCCATATTCGGAGTAAGGATAATCTCTGTACGTCTATTTTTTTGCCTTGCTTCAGCTGTTTTTGCAGGATCTATAGGTACAAATTCTCCTCTTCCAGCAGCAGTTATTCTAGCAGGATCTATCTTAGCTTTTTGTAATAATATTTTTACTACAGCTGTAGCTCTCATTACACTAAGGTCCCAATTATCTTTTACTTCTCCACGTCCTCTATATGGCACATCATCAGTATGCCCTTCTACTAAAATACTAATATCAGGATTAGCTTCTAAAACTTTCGCTAATTGAGTGAGTGCTTCTTCACCTCTTTTATCTACTGCCCAACTACCTGATGGGAACATTAAGCTCTCTTCTAGAGAAACATATATTCTATCATTTTTCATCACTACATTTAATCCTTTATTTTCGAAATTAAACAAAGCAGATGATATTTTGTTTTTTAAATCTTTTAGTGTGCTATCTCTACGTGCTAACATGTTCTCTAGTTCAATAATCCGTTTTTCTTTTTCTCCTAGTTCTTGTTCTAAATTATCCAAAGTTTGTTTTTTGCTATTTAGCTCCTGCTCTAATTTTAATAATTGTGCTTCTTTAGCTTCTAATTGTTCTTTAGTCATTGAAAGCTCATTGCTAATTTTTTGCGTTTCGTTTACATTCGTTTGTAATAATTCTTTATTTTTCTGATCTAATATTTCATAAAGTTGCAAAAGTTTATCATACTCAGTAGTTAATTTCCTATATGCTATTCCAGAGTTTAATGTATCACGTTTTAAATAATTAATTTCTTTTTCTAATTCAGCTATTTTTGCTTCGAGTTCTTTATTTTTATTTTCTATAGTTGTATAATTTTGTTGAATTTGTTGTAAATCTGATTCTAAGCTCTGTCGTTTAGCTTTTTCATCTTCATATTGTCTGGCTGGCACACAGCTAAAGGTAATAATACTCAAAACTATTATAATTAAAATATTCCTTTTCATAATTAATTTTTTACAAAATTAAATTAAAAATACAAAATGTTTACGAATTATTTAAAAAATTAATTTACACAAAAATATCCAAAAAAGATCATTAATTTATAGTAATAAATTGAAATATTGAAATAAATATTAATCTTTGTATTAAGTAAATGTATTTGGCAAGATTTTTTTGAAATAGAGCCAATGTTTATAATATAAAAGATAAAATCATTTGATTTTTAAATTCTTGTTAATTAAACTATAAATTATAATTTTGCAAAATATTTAATTAAAATACTGATATGAAAAAAGCTATAACACCGAGAAATGAGGACTATTCTCAATGGTATTTAGATATTATAGAGCATGCAAATTTAGCAGAAAATTCAGTTGTGAGAGGTTGTATGGTGATAAAACCTTATGGATTTACTTTATGGGAAAACATACAATCTGCTCTAGATAAAATGTTTAAAGATACGGGACATACCAATGCATATTTTCCTATATTCATTCCTAAATCATTTTTTAGTCGAGAAGCAGAGCATGTAGAGGGCTTTGCTAGTGAATGTGCTATAGTTACTCATTACAGATTAAAGAAAGATCCTAATTCACGTGGACTGATAGTAGATGAAGCTGCTAAATTAGAAGAAGAGCTAGTAGTGCGTCCTACCTCAGAGACAATAATTTGGAGTACATATAAAAATTGGATTCAGTCATATCGAGATTTACCATTACTAATCAATCAGTGGGCAAATGTAGTAAGATGGGAGATGCGTACTAGATTATTCTTGCGAACAACTGAATTTCTATGGCAAGAAGGACATACCGCTCATGCTACTAGGCAAGAGGCTATTGAAGAAGCTGAACGTATGCTAAATATTTATGCAAAATTTGCTGAAGATTACATGGCTATACCAGTAATAAAAGGTGTAAAAACTCCTAATGAACGCTTCGCAGGTGCAGAAGACACCTATTGTATAGAAGCCATGATGCAAGATGGTAAAGCTCTACAAGCTGGAACTAGTCATTTTTTAGGACAAAATTTTGCAAAAGCATTTGATGTGAAATTTCTTAATCGTAATAATGAATTAGAATATGTGTGGGCTACTAGCTGGGGAGTTTCTACTAGATTAATAGGAGCCATTATAATGACTCATAGTGATGACAAAGGGCTAGTATTGCCACCGCGATTAGCTCCTACTCAAGTAATTTTAATACCTATTTTCAAAACTGAGGAAGAAAAATCATTAGTATTAGAAAAATTAAATAATATCAAAAATCAATTATTAAATAATGGCATTAGAGTGAAACTGGATGATAGCGATGATAACTCGCCCGGATGGAAATTTGCAGAATGGGAAATGCGCGGAGTACCTCTCAGGCTAGCTTTAGGTCCTAAAGATTTAGCGAATAACACTATAGAATATGCTCGTCGTGATACTGGTGAAAAACAAAGCTTATCACAGGAAAATATTGTTGACAATGTTAAAAATTATCTTGAAAACATTCAACAAAATCTATATAATAAAGCACTTGCCTTTAGAGAATCTCACACTTTTGATGCTAACAATTGGGATGAATTTGTTGAAAAAATCGAAAATGGCAATTTCGTGTGGGCACATTGGGATGGCACTACCGAAACAGAATTAAAAATCAAAGAACTTACTAAAGCTACTATCAGACTAATACCATTAGATATAAAATCAGAAAATGGCACTTGCATACTTACAGGTAATCCATCTAAACATAGAGTCCTTTTTGCCAGAGCTTACTAGATGGGTATAAAATTAGAGTGAGAATAGTTTATCAATAAAAAAAGGGCATCGTTGCCCTTTTTTTATTGATATATTAAATTTTATATAAATATTAATTGTGTAATTATATAAATTGGCAATAGCACTATTAATGAAAACTTAAACATATAGCCAAAGAAGCTGGGTAATTTGATTTTGTTTTCTTCAGCAATAGATTTTACCATGAAATTAGGTCCATTGCCTATATAAGTCATAGAACCAAACATTACTGAACCAACAGATATAGCAACTAATAGTTCTTCGGAAATGCCAGCAACCAAAGTGCCCTGATGAGCACTAGCAAGGCCATATGCTAATTGATAAAATGAAATAGCAGTAGGTGCATTATCTAAAAATCCACTTAAAGCACCTGTAGCATAATAGAATTGCCATGGTTGAGTTAATCCAAATGATGCAGCATTAGATTCTAAATACAATAATGCTGGAGTCATAGTAGCAAATATTCCTAAAAACAGGAATGCTACTTCAATGATAGGATGAAAGGTAAAGAAATTATCTTTTCTCACTTGTTTTGGAGTGAAATATAATGATAGTAAAGCACACAATATCATTGCACCTTCTCTGATGAAACTTAAATATACATTTTCTTCCATTGCTGGAATATAGTGTAGATTTAAAAAAGCTACTGATAAAACTACACCTAAAAGAGCCAAGAAATTCAATTTGCCTTCTAATTTTAATGGCTCTTTATTTGTTTTATCAAATTCAATGTTTTCAGGAGATTCTTTTTTGTAGTAGTAAGTATCTACTAGGAAATATATAAATAATAATAAAATATTTACAAAAGCCCATTCTTTAGCTAGATTAAAAAACCATGTAAAAGGTACTCCACGTAAATAAAGTAAAAATAAAGGAGGGTCACCTAATGGAGTAAGTAAGCCACCGCTGTTAGCTACTATAGCTATGAAAAACAATATTGTGTGTGTTTTATATTGTCTTTCTGAAATTGTTTTTATTAATGGCCTTATAAGCAACATTGCTGCACCAGTGGTTCCCATAAACGACGCAAGTATAGCTCCTAATGCTAAAAAGATTAAATTATGAGTAGGTTTAGCTTCTATGTCGCCCCTTAAATGTATCCCTCCAGTAATAGTAAATAAAGATCCTAAAAGTATGATAAATGGAATATAGTCAAAAATTATAGAATGAGCTAAATTAGATGAAAATCCTTGTGCGATTAACCATATTGCAGTAGGTACACCTAAAAGAAGTGAAATCAGTAATTTATTTTTATTTTTTTCCCACCATGCTGGTAAGGCTAATGGACATATAGCAATAGCTAATAGCATTAGTACAAATGGGATAATTGCCCATAATGGAATGTCATAATGAATAATATCTGCTTCCATATTTTTATTTTTTTGCTTGGCAAAATTATATAAAAAGTTGAATTGCTAAAAAATTTTTTTTGATTTTTTTAAAATGGATAACCTATGCCAAAATTAAAATTCATATTATTCATAGATTCTTTAAATGAATACCATTTGTTATCTATAGGCATAGAAGGATTATATAAAGGAAATCCAAAATCGAAACGAATAGCAATAATATTAAAATCTAATCTGAGTCCTACTCCAGTACCCACATATAATTGTTTATAAAATTTATTCCATTCAAATTTACCACCAGGATAAAGAGCATTATTCCTAACAGACCATCCATTACCTAAATCTATAAATAGAGCTAAATTAATAAAATTGTATACTTTGAATCGAGTTTCTAGATTTAGTATAGCAGCTATTTCAGAACCACGTTCTATCAAAGAATCTTTATTATTAGTAGAACTATATTCACCTGGACCTATAGACCTATAAGGCCAAGCACGTATTTCAGATGGACCAGAGATAGAGTATGTCCTCTCAAAAGGCATATACGTACTATTTTTATATGGATAGCCCATACCTATAAATGCCCTAATGACAGATAAAACATATTTCTCACCAGGGAAATATATCCTAAAATCAGCATCAGTTCTTATAAATTGAGCATAAGGTATATTCCACACTTTTAATGCTCCTATCTGGTCAGTCTTTGGTGGAAATATTTGATAATATAGCCAGAAAATCTCTCCACTAGTTTCTCCATTAAATCTAAAATATAAATATGGAGTTCGTTCATTATTTTTTTTCTTATTAGATAAAGTATAGCTGTATCTAGCACCTACAGATAGATAATCTTCGTAGCCATACCTTAATCTGCTAGGGAGTAGATTTATCACTTCGCTATATGTACTATCTGGGTTTATTTTAATTAAATTAATGTATGGTACTTGAATTTGATGATATTTATACCTGGTCTCATTGAATTGCAAATTATAACTAGCTGCGATGAGAGTACGATCATATTGTATTCTTTTTTGGAATAAATAAGATAATTGTATTTGTGTACTAGGTTTAGTATTTACAGTTGTTTGAATATTTTTGATAAAAGGTATCATTAGCTTTGGGAAAGATAAAGATAAATCTGCTCCGAAATAATAAGCTCTGAAAAGATTATTACTGCTAAATAATTGTTCTACTTCTAAGCCACCTTTGGCTTGAAATAATAATACTTCTCCACCATTGAAAATAGATCTATTGAGATAAGAGATAGTAGTATTAACGCCATAAATACCACTAGATGTAGTTGTTTCAAAATCAATACCCCATCTTTGTAAATCATATCTATTAATATTTATATTTGTTATTAAAAAATTACTTTGTTTAGATGAATCTGGTATATATTCTACCTGAGTATTACTAAAAATAGGTATATCCAGCAGCAGTGATTCAGTTCTATAACCTCGTTGTTCGGAATAATATTGATTGGGTCTAAGCGTTATCTTACTTTCTATTACTTTTGGTTTAAAATAAAAATTATCTGGATAAACAAAATAAAATGTATCTTTATTAAAATTGGAAACATATAATACAGTGTCTAATTTCAACTTTTCTTTACTCAATAATGGATTATATCCCAAATTAACATATATTTTACTGATTTTATATTTTTGAAAAGGTAAAGAAATAATTGTATCATTTAGTTTTTTTTGATATGGGAAAATCAAAGTATTAATATGCATTTTATAATTGCTTAATGTAGTATCAGCCTCATATTGAATAAATGTTTTAGAAAAATTATAATATCCATTATTTCTCAAATGTGTAGCAAGCAAATTTCTATTTTCATCCAATAAATTTTCATCGTAAATAATACCAGCTTTTAATGGTAGCTGATCAGCGTAATCTAAAACTGTTAATGCAAAAGAATTATTCAAATATTGCCAATTAATATTATTAATTAAAAAAGCATTGTTATTATTTAAAGGTTTTACGAATAAATTTTTTAAAATATTTTGTTCAATGCTGGTATCGAGGAAGGTCCAATCTATAGATGATATCATATAAGGTCTACCTAGATCTATTTCATAGTATAGAGTATATTTATTTTTTCTAGACATTATTAAACTATCAGTAACTTTTGCATAAAAATATCCTTTTGTCATAGCAAATAATTGCATCTGTTCAGTGGATATTTTTGATATATGAGGATCATAAAATGTAGGAGGTTCACCCACTTGATTTAAAAGATAATTTCTAAAACCTTTATTTAATTTTTTTTGTTCTCTTTCATAATTTATTTTTTTACCTTTTTCTTTTTTCTTTGCTATTCGTTCATCATATTTTTGCTGTTTTATACTTGATCTATCCTCTAATTTCAGATCTGCAAAAGCATAAATAGAACTATAAAATCTAAAAACAAAAAGGAATTTTCTATTTGTTTTCAAACGAACAAATGAGTTAAAATCAGATTTATTAATGGTTTGAAATGTATCTAATGTATCATAATTAATTTTAATTTCATTTTTTATAATAAATTTTTTATCTGGATACATCTTTGGCACACTACAAGAAGTAGCTAAAAGCATTATTAATAAAATGAGAGGAATAAAATTTTTATTTTTTAATTTATTCATAACGAAGAGATTCTATAGGATTTAACTTAGCAGCTCTCGATGCGGGCAAAAGACCTGCTAAAATACTAACAATCAAACAAATGACCAACCCTAAAATCATCCATGCCCAAGGGAGTACAGTTCCTATTTTTAATAGATATGCGACCATATTACCACTCAAGACCCCTAGAATTATTCCCAAGATGCCACCTAATTGTCCTAAGATGATACTCTCAATAAAAAATTGAGTTTTAATATCACTTTTTTTTGCTCCCAACGCTTTTCTAATGCCGATTTCTTGAGTTCTTTCAGTGACACTTACTAGCAATACATTCATTAAGCCTATAGTAGAACCTAGAAGAGTTATTAATCCTAAAACTACAGCAGCACCACTTAGATATTTAATATTATCCATTAATGTATTTACGATGAAATCACTTTTTCGTATTTGGAAATTATCTTTTTGCTTTACACTTAATTTTCTACTTTGCCTAAACTGACTTGTAGCAGCATCTATTGCTTCATCCAATTTAGAAGCATCAGGTACCATCACATTAATACGATGTCTGGTTTCAGCATTAATAAAATATTTTTTTGCGGTTGTGATA
>JASEGF010000032.1:11547-13695 GCA_030017935.1 Bacteroidales bacterium
ATTATGCACATCCTATCAATATTACTACCTAATGATGAACCTTTTTTTTCTAAAACTCCTATCACAGTAAAACGAATTCCCTGAATATTAATTTCTTTTTGTATAGCATCTATTTCATAAGGAAATAAATTGTTAGCAAGTTCTTTACCTAATATTACATATTGTTTAGAAGATTCTATATCTTGTTGCAAAAAATCTCTTCCATTTTCGAGAGTTAATCCAGAAGATTTTAGATAATTTTCATCCACTGCAGTTAATTGAATATTAGGATTTGTCTCTGCATATTGAGATCTAAGAGTTAAAAGATTAGCTATAGTAGTATAAATAGAAACAATAGCTGGATAATCGAAATGATTTTTAAAATTTACAGCTTCCACATAGGAAATAGGAGTTTTTTCTATTCTATCATTTTTATTTTCGGAGTTATTTTGGGGTAATTCTGTAATAGAAAAGCTTTGTCCGCCTATGCGTGAAAAACTTTCTGCAAAAGACATTTTGATGGCATCTATTGATGATAATATGGCAACTAAAGCCATTATACCAAATGCAATGATTAAAATAGTAATAATAGCTCTTGTTCTATGAGTGAAAATAGCAGAAATAGCTATTTTAATATTTTCGTATAATAAAGATAATTTTCTCATAAAATATTAAGCATTTCATTAAAATATAAAGCAAAGGTATAAATACTTGCCCATATGACGATAGCAAAAGAAACAATTAAATCTTTTCCACCTTTATGAGGGAAATATCTTCTAAGCAAAAAAGCTCCCAATGGAATAGAAATAAAACAAGGAGTGAAAACTATCAATCCCCAATATCCATAATGTCTAACCCACTTGACATATTTTTTTCTTTTTTTATAAGGAACATTTTTTTTAGGTTTTGGGGGTTTATTAGGATTTTTGTAATGATTAGAAATAATGTTGTATAAACGAATAACACCATCAAAAAGATAATAAAAGAAAAAATAACCTATTATACCACCAAGAGCAGTTACAGAAAAAGCTTCATAAAAATTTAACCCTGAAATTTTAGCTGTAGTAGTAGTAAACATAAATTTAGTAGCACCGATTATAAGTAAATAAAAGTTTTTAAATAAAAAACTTATAACACTATCCATACAAGAATATTTCTACTAAATTAAAATAAAAAATTAAAAATAATTATTCTTTTTTACCAAAAGCTAGATCACCAGCATCTCCCAAGCCAGGAACGATGTAATAATTTTCATCAAGTTGTTTATCAATAGCAGCAGACCAAATATAGAAATCAGGATGGTCAATATTTTTAGACAAATCATCTATGCCAGCTTGAGAAGCTATAATAGATGCGATATGTAATTGTTTAGGCACACCATGAGACAATAATTTTTTATAACTTAGAATTATGGAATTACCAGTAGCCAGCATAGGATCACAAAGGACAAGTATTTTATTTTCAATAGACGGAGTACTAACATACTCTACATTAATATTAAACTCACTTCCATGCAAATGGTTCCTATAAGCTGTTACAAATGCACAAGAAGATTTATCAAAAAAATTTAAAAAACCTTGATGAAAAGGAATGCCAGCTCTCAGAATAGTAGCTAAAATTGGTTGCTCTGCCAAGATTTTTGACTCGGCAATACCTAATGGAGTTTCGACATTTATTGTTTTATAAGGGAGGAGTTTGCTGATTTCATAAGCCATAATTTCACCTACTCTGACCATATTAGTACGAAATCGCATTGGGTCATTTTGAATATTTTTATCTCTCATTTCAGCAACGAACTGATTTAAAATGGTATTGTAAATACCTAAATTGTATATCATAATGAAATTTTAGACGAAATTACAAATTTGCTGAGAAATGAGAATAAAAAATTAGTTGATCTGATAGAGGGGATAGGGGGAATAACATTTATGTTAGCTTTTCCCTATGCTTTAATTTCAACTTCATAAATACATACCATGCCTCCCAGTCTGACGCCGCTAAATTCAACATCCTACCTACATCATTTATTAATCTATTCAATAAATATTTATGCTTCACTACATACCACATTATATAGCTCTGCAAATACTTCGTAGCCACTCCTCTAAATGTATCATTTATCCATCTAGCAAAATCATTTTCCTTGTCCTTCACTATCGATAAACCATG
>JASEGF010000330.1 GCA_030017935.1 Bacteroidales bacterium
TAATCAAGCAATTTATGTAGCTATCAGGCATAGAGCTACTGATAAATTTATGATGATGATAGATGATATTGTCATAGATACGGGTACTGTTTCACCTACAAATCCAGTTGCATCTTTTACTTATAGCCCATCTAATATTTGTCAAGGTGCACAGGTGCAATTTACTAATACTTCTCAAAATGCTACTTCATACAGTTGGTCTTTCCCAGGAGGGAATCCATCTACTAGTACTCAAACTAATCCTGTAGTTACATTCAATACTGCGGGGAATATTAATGTAACACTTATTGCATTTAATGGTACTATTTCAGATACAATTATTCAACAAATTACTGTAAATCCATTACCCAATGTTAGTGCTTCTGCCATTCCAACCTCTATTTGTGTTGGTGATAGTTCTATACTTAGTGCTAGTGGTGCTAACACATATAACTGGAGCAATGGAATGAGTGGTTCACAAATAATTGTTTCGCCAGCTACTTCAACTACTTATACTGTAACTGGTACTAATCTGAATGGATGTACAAATACCGCTACAGTTTCCATTACAGTTAATGCATCACCAACAATAAACATTAAT
>JASEGF010000331.1 GCA_030017935.1 Bacteroidales bacterium
GGATTTTCATTTATAAAATTTTATTAAGTAAAATTAATGAATATTTTTGAATAAATTTTTTATCTAATTTACTTTTCTTTGTCAACTACACAAAGAAAAGTAACAAAAAAACGAGAGCTTTGATTGCTCCCGTTTTATTTTTTTGGATTAGTTGATTTATTGTTTAACTATTGGATTCATTACCTTATTACTCTTTAAATCTGCTGTTCAATTGCATAAAGTTTTCTATTCTGAACATCTAAAATAAAAAGCTGTGCATCCTGTGGATTCACTTTATCTGGACTATAATAAAATGAATAATACACACCTTCTTTTTCTATCAATCTCTTGATTTCATTAAGTTTAACTGTTAGCTTTTTGCTAGAACCGGAATAATTTAAACACATAATAAAAACCTCATTATATGAACTGTCAATAGGAAAGGTACTCCAATTATACTTATGCCATTCTTTACCTTCCTCTTGTTTATCAGGAAGATTTTTTACTGGGTTGTTTTTAAAAGCCTGAATGGTCTTTTCTGACAGTGTATA
>JASEGF010000033.1 GCA_030017935.1 Bacteroidales bacterium
CTAAAACATATTTAATCTATAACATTTAAATATTTTATTTCAATTCCCTTTTATAAAATTTTGAAAAAATTTTATAAAACCCCCCTCTCCCCACACCTTAACTTTACATTAAATTAATTATATTTAATATGCTTTCGTTAAAAACCTTTTTGAAATAATAATTTTTTGTTTGTATCTATTTATAAATTTTTATTCAAAAATTTTATAAGTTATAATTTAATATTTAGTCTTTCACTATCTGAAAAATTAAAAATTTAAACTCTCGGTTTTCTTTTTTCTGATAGCACAAAAGTAATCAGAGTGTAGAATGAATATAAAAATTTTATGCCAATATTTTTTTGAAGAGATTATATTTTTAATGTGAATTTAAAGCTATATATTCTAGGAATATTGCTTTTTTCTGTAATCAATATAACATCTTCGCCAGTATTTGATTTTTCTATTTGTATAAATTCTTTACTACCTCCTAAAATATTATTAATTTGAAAATCAATCATAAATTTTTTAGCAAATGTTTTGGAAATATTAATTTTTAGATTATGATAGGGTAGTTCATAAATGTCTGGGTTATTAGTATATGGATCTCCTACAAAAGTTATACGTTTGCCAAAAACATTATATAATATACTCGCTTGTAGGTCTAAAGAATCAAATTGGAAAAATAATCCACCATTTATTACATAGGGAGATTGGCCTTGTAGCATTCTATCGTTTTCTATACTTTCATTTTTAAACATTACATTACTTTTTATAAAAGAAACATTAGCAATAGCAAACATCCATGGTAATATTTTTTTATGAATTTCTGTTTCTAATCCTATTGCAGTAGCATTAGGAACATTTTGATATGAATATTGTAACCCAGTGCCTGCCGGTATAATTTTATATTCAATAGCATTTTGGAAAGTTTTGTAAAAAACATCAAATGAAAAAATTTCATCCATAGAGAAATAATATTCATATCGTAGGTTGAAATGGTTTATTGTAGCATTGCACAAGTCAGGATTGCCTATTATCACTCCTTTGGCTTCGTAATCATAAAATGCATATGGTGCTATTTCTCTAAATTGTGGTTTATCATATGTTCTTCCAAAATTGAATTTAATTTTCATTTTTTCGTTAATATCATAGCCTACTGCAAATGAAGGACTAAAAAACAGCATTGGATTTTCATAATTTACTTTATCATCATCCATTGGAGGATTAGTAGCATCTGTAGTATATGAATTTAGTCTCATAGTGTTATACTCTGCTCTCAAACCCAAATACCATGAAAATCTTTGTAGCTTTTGCTGCCATGCTGTATAAATAGAATAGTTTGTTTCATCAGCAGTATATGAATCGCTAGGATTTGTAGTTTCATCTAGTATAATACCATTTGATGCATTGATGTAATCATCAGTAAATATCTGTTCTACAGGCAAATATGCCATATCCCAATCGAACTGCATCACATTAGATATTCTATAACCGAAATTTCTTGCCTCGAAATTTCTAGAAAGTTTGCTAGCAAATAATCCGAAGTTTATATTACCTTCTTCATCATTAATGTAGACAGATTGGATTAACTTTGCCCCAGCACTATATTCATTTTCATGTAATTCTTGAAATAATCTTCCAGACATTGAAGGATTAGCAGTAAACATAAAATTAAGAGCGTATTGTCCATATCTATCATTATCTTGTTGATCATTTCTAACCCAAGTCAATCTTTTATTGTCTGGCTGCAGCATTGTCGTAGAAGTAATTCCACCAAACCAATGTATATCTGTATTTTTACCTAATTTATGTTTCCCAGATAATTCACTTAATAAAATATTTCTTTTTTTGTATAACATCTCATTACCACGAATATTTATGCCTCCATAATAATCTTTACCTTCTCTCCATGTAACTTTGTCTATAGTTATATCTGTAAATAATACAATTAAGTTGATGCTATTATTGTTAAACAAGGTATTGATAGTAGCTAAAGCACTATTCATATATCTGGATTCATAGGTTGTATCTAGAAAATAAAAATTTGTATCTGGCTTATCTAAAAATGTATTGTAACTATTATAACCAGCTTTCTCAAAAGTTGTTTTTATAAAATTAGAATTGCTATATAGCATTAAATTACTATAAAGGTCAACTTTTTTAAATTTTTTATGCAAGGAATATGTTAAAGATAAATTTGTATTTGTTGGTGCTATAGTAGTCGTAGGATACCACAACCTATTTAAGGTTTTATCTAATTGTAATCTGTTTTCATTAGTACTATTAATCAATGAAGGAGGAAAATTGCTAGGAAGGGGAAAAATGTTTTTTATAGGTAAAAACAAAGTATTATTTTCTCCATAATATTGAAAATCTTTAAATGTTGTAAATGGATTAATAGACTGCCCAAGAGAAAAGGTAAATGCATTCTTATCAAATTCTTCTCTTAACTTTATTTCTACTAAAGCTCCACCAAATATAGAGCTAAAATCAGAAAAAGGAGATTTATAAATGTGTATGTAATCAATGAATTGAGCAGGAATAAGGTCAAAAGAGAAACTTCTCTGATCAGCTTCCATACTAGGTGCTTTTACATCATTTAGATAAATATTATTGTATCTAGCACTTAATCCTCTGACTATAATAAATTGATCTTGCATTGTTATGCCTGGTAGCCTCTTAACAACATCTGTACTTGAGGACTCTTTGTATTTAGCTATTATTTCTTGAGACACGCCCGTAGTAATGATAGTATTATTTTTGATGCTATTTAATAAAGCTATTTGATTATTATCAATCTTTGTACTTTTTATTTCTATTGTTTCTAAAATCTCATTTTGCTTAGATAAATATATTGTGAAATTATTTGTTTGATTAGCGGGTATTTCTGAACATTTAAAAACTAAAGGTTGATAGCCAATAGCTGATATATATAATGTATCATTTTCATTACAATTATTTATTAAAAATTTACCATCGAAATCTGTTGTACCACCTTTATTACTATGATTAATTCTAATATTTACAAATGGAATAGGTTCTTTGCTAGAATTGTCAAAAATGTAGCCAACAAGGTTTTGTCCTATTGCTAAATTAGAAAATAATATTGCAAGTGTAATAATAATGTAACGCAGGTAAAAATTTAAAGATTTATTCATATTTTTTTACAAAAGTATAAAACCAAGGTAACCTTAATTTTAAATTAATATTTTTAAATTATTATCTAATATTAAGAAATTGTTAAACAAAATATTTTTATTTGTTTTTTTGAGATAGAACCATTACTTTTAATATAAATAAAAATTTTATATAATTTTGTTTACAAAATCTTTAAATGATTATGAAAAGATTATTTATAAATATTATAATCAACACAAAAAACAGTTTCCATCGCATTCTAATAATAAAAATAAAAAACCTAAAAAATAGATTTCTCTTCTAATGAATAAATTACTAATTATTAGTGGCCCATCTGGAGTAGGTAAGAGTCCATTATTGAAAGCCTTTAATAAATTATATCCAAATATTGCAAAAAATTATAAAAAACTAATTTTATATAATAGTCGTTCTGCTAGACCTAATGAGGTGGATGGAGATGATTATTATTTTAGAACAAAAGATTATCTAAATTCTTTAAGAACTAATAAAAATTATCTAGTTTTTGATGTCCGTGATGATATACAAGCATTAGATATTAATGAGTTAGCAAATAATCTCAATACAAACAATCTTATTTTCGAAGGTAATCCTTTTGTGGGATCTGAGCTAATAAAAACAGATATTTTACGCGATGTAGAAAGGTTGAGCATTTTCATTTCACCTTTGTCTCAGGATGAAATTTTGTTTTTTAAAAATAATGAAAATATTATTTTATCTGAATTAATTACAGACATAATGCGAAGAAAATTATTAAAGAGAGCTCAGAAGCAAAAAGGTATTTTATCAATTAAGGATTTAGAAAATATAGAAACAAGAGCAAAAAGTGCTTATGAAGAGTTGAAATTAGCAAATCATTTTGATTTTATTGTGCCTAATCATGATGGTGAAGACAGCGATCATTGGGATACATTTTATTATCCTATAGGTGATGCTAGAAAAACTTTAATGGCTTTAGTAGATTTATTAGAAAATAACAAATCATCTTATGCCGAAAAATGGAATGAAAATTTATTGTAATTTTATTAAATAAAATTTATGAGTCCAGAGCAATTTTCATTATTAGTAGAAATAATAGGTTACATAGCTTCTGCTTTTGTACTGTTATCAGTGATGATGCGTTCTATAGTGAAGCTTCGTTGGTATCTTTTGGTTGGTAATATTTTTTATGTTATTTATGGCGTTATGATAAATGCCATGCCAGTAATACTATTGAATGCTATTAATGGTATTTTGAATATTTATTTCCTATACCAAGCTCATAAGCAATATGGTGATTTCGAAATTATTAATATATCACCAGATGAAAATATTGTTAAATATTTCATTAATCATTTCAAAAATGATATTAAAAAGTTTTTTCCTGATTTCGAAAATATAAAATCTGATGAAGATAATTATATGTTGATGAAAGACAATGCTATAGTAGGCTTATTTTCTTTTAAGCATATTGAGTCGGAGGTAGATATTTCTATTGATTATGTAACGCCTACTTATAGAGATCTCAAGCCAGCAAAATTTTTATTTTATAAATCAGAATTTTTTAAATCTATAGGAGTGAAGCAGCTAATTACTTATTCTGCAGTGCCTACACATACTAAATATTTAAATAAAATTGGATTTAATAAAACTGATGATGATAAATTTATTTTAAAAATTGAATAAAAATTTTTTCATTATAAAATTTTTATTAATTTTGCAATCTAATTTTTAGGGCGATTAGCTCAGTTGGTTCAGAGCGCCTGCCTTACAAGCAGGAGGCCAATGGTTCGAATCCATTATCGCCCATTATATTTCTAATTTTTCCCTTTAATTTTATATTTTTTAAGCTCATCGAGAAAATCGTTATTGGTTTCAATGTAATTGCCTATTACAACAGCATTTACACCTATGTCGAAATATGTATCAATAGTTTCTATATTTTTTATTCCACCACCTATGATTATTGGTAAATTGATAATATTTTTTAAATCATTTATTAAATTAGGATTTAATGGATTTACGGCACCAGATCCTGCTTCGATGTATATTAATTGACTACCGCTATATTTAGCTGCCAGGCAAGTAGCTATTAAAATATCTTTTTTATTGGGAGGAATAGGAATTGTCTGAGTCAAATATGCTGTGCTACTAATATTGCCGCCATCTACTAAAATATATGCTGTAGGTATCGCTGATATTCCCATTTTATAAATTATCGGAGCAGCAATTAACTGCTGTCCTATCATATATTCTGGATTTCTTCCCGAAAAAAGTTGCATGAAAAGTACACCATCAGCATTGTCAACTATTTGCAAATAATTCCCAGGGAATATTATCACGGGAACCTTAGTTTCTCTTTTTAATATGTTGATAATTTCTTTATATTTTTCTATATCAAAAATCAGACTTCCCCCGATTAAAAAAAAATCACAAATACCGTCTTTGCCAGCATTAATATATTTGTTTAATAATTTGTCATCAGTTTTATCTGGATCTATTAAAATAGCAATAGAGCCTGATTTCAAAAATAAGTTGTATATTTGTGCAGTCATTTTTCTAAAAAATTTTTTATCAAAAATAATCATTATGAAGGAAATAAACTTTTTATTAATTTTTTTCGTATTTTCTCATTTATTAAATTCACAAAATAATAATATGATAGTATATGATAGCACATTAAATCAGCAAGTGCTTATAGACAAAATAGATAGCAAAGATTTACAACATCCTATTTTTGCAGAATATTATAAATTTTATTTTGAAAGTTATAGCCCAGACATGTCAATAATAGAAAAGATAAAAACATTATTAGATGATATATCTATAACTATTGTAATGGGCTCATGGTGTGGTGACTCTCAAGAGCAAATACCTAAATTTTATAAAATTATTTCATTATTGAATTTTGATGAAAATAAAATTCAATTAATAGCAGTAGATAGGAAAAAACATGCGCGAGAATATGATTCATTAGTACAATCTCTGAATATTGAACTAATTCCCACATTTATTTTTTATAAAAATGGTAAAGAGCTCGGTCGCATTATAGAATCGCCACAAGAGACATTAGAAGCTGATATTTTGGAAATTTTAAATAAATAAAATGTCTAAAGAAAAAGATAAAAATAAAAAAGAATCTGCATTGAAGGTGAATGATGGCATTGATGAGCCATCTCAGATAAATCCTGATGTTGTAAAAAAATTTTTATCTCAAAAAAAAACCTTTTCTATAGAAGGAATAATCGAAGGTATAAAAAATGGTGATAGAGTAGCTTTATCTAGAGCAATTACTATGATAGAAAGTCTGAATCCTACACATTATGAGCTTGCTCAAAAGATTATACAAGAGTGCCTACCGTTAAGTGGCAATAGTTTACGTATTGGTATAACAGGAATACCTGGTGCTGGCAAAAGCACATTTATAGAGTCTTTTGGTACTATGCTTACTAATTTAGGTCATAATGTCGCTGTCTTAGCCATAGATCCTACTAGTCAAATATCTAAAGGTAGTATCTTAGGAGATAAAGTACGTATGGAAAAGCTGGCAACCAATCCAAAAGCTTTCATTCGCCCTTCGCCATCTGCTGGTACTCTAGGTGGAGTTTCACGCAAAACTAAAGAATCAATGATTCTCTGCGAAGCTGCAGGATTTGACATTATCTTAATTGAGACTGTTGGCGTGGGACAGAGTGAGGTAGCAGTAAAAAATATGATAGATTTCTTTCTTTTATTACTTGTAGCTGGCGCTGGAGATGAATTGCAGGGTATGAAACGTGGTATTATAGAAATGGCAGACGCTATTTTTATTAATAAAGCTGATGGTGATAATTTAAATAAAGCAAAAATTTCTGCACAAGAATATAAATTAGCAATGCATCTTTTACCTCCACATCCTGCTGGGTGGGTGCCCGTAGTAGATGTGTGTAGTGCTATCACTGGCTATAACTTGGATATTATTTGGCAAACAATTCAAAATTATGTCAATTTAGCTAAAAATAATGGCTTTTTTGATAGAAATAGACAACATCAAGAAGCTCAACGCATATACGATTATTTAGTTGAGGAGCTTAATTTATTCTTTTGGAATAATGATAAACTACAATCAGAATATGAAGCACTAAAACAACAGGTTTTACAACAAAAATTAACTGCTTATCAAGCAGCGACAATTTTGAAATCACTATTTATAAAATTGTTGTCAAAAATATAAATTGTACCTTATTTGCCACCTAATTCTCTAAATAAATTTTTAATATTTATCATTTCTAATGAGATTTTTGTCGGAGAGAATTTCAAATCTTCATTATTTACACAACATTCATCTACAAAAAACCAGCTATATTTAGACGTATTAAAATCTGGAATTTCTATATATTTATCATTTAATACTTGCAATTTATTATAATACACGCTATCTAAATGTGTAGAGTTTTTATCTAAAATATTTTGAGTTTTAGTCGGTTTTTTATTATATTTTTGCTGTAATTCTATTATTTGGTTGTATAGTATTTCATTTTTTTGCCTGGAATTCACTAATTTTTCTATAGACCATATAGGTTCATACCTCAGTAATATAAATGGTTGCACTTTATCTATATAATCTTTTTTTAGGCTATCAGATTTAATAGCTTCGGGTTCACATATTAAACTATCCTCACAAAATATTTTTAAAAATGAATCTTTTAATTCAAAATGCCAATTTTTAGGTATATTTGATAATATCATTGCAAGTGTAGGATCGTCTTTTGCCCATTTAATGACTAATGAATCGGGGAAAATATTATTAGATGTTAGAGTTGTGATATGCAATAATATGATTATTGATATAATGATTAATTTTTTCATAATTTTTTTTATAATAATTACTAAAACTATGCCAAAAATATTTTAAATGTTATATAACCTTTATCGAGAGTAATAATATTTTAGATTAATATTTAAATGTCTTATAATTAGTATACACGTATTTACAAATTTTTTAAAAATTAATCATTTACAAATAATTACAAATGAATATTTTCGTAAGTAATTGATTATTATCCGACTATGGTATATTTGTGATATTAATTTTGCTGCACAAACAGTTCAAAAAAACACAAAATTATGAAAACACAAGAACAAAACAGCGAAATCATCGCAAACGAAGCAGAAAATCAAATGGAAAATTTCCAATTAGATCAGAATGAATTTGCAGAAAAATTAGCAGGAATCATTGCTAATCAAAAGAGTGTAAACATGCTATTGCTAAAAGGCTTCATAGCATCAGAGGTGAAAATATTTAATTATGGTACTTGGGAGAAATATAGTTTCACTCTAGGAGTATCTGAGCGTAAATGGAATGGTAAAACTTTTGAATTTTATAATCAATATTTACCTATTACGCTCACAAGCACTTTAGCAGATATAGTAGGTAAACAGTACAAAAAAGGTAATGAAATCATAGTGCTGGCTACCATTCATCGAAGTGTAAGAGATGTAGATGGTCAAAAGAAAGTTTACTACGACATCAAAGCTAATGACTTGTATTCAGCTGATAAAACAAAAACAGCTATGGTAGCTTAAAAGATTATTCAAGTATTGTTAAAAACAAAAAAGCGGAGCCCAAGGCTCCGCTTTTTTTATTATAATGAAATTATAAATTATCCCCTAGTAGCGTATAACTGATAAAAATGTTCAAATTGTTTCATATAAGTATCAGTTATATCATTTAATTTGTATTGTTCAGCATATCTCAATATTGATTGAAGCATAAATAAGTATTGTTGTTTATCCACATCTAATAATCTGTGTTTTTTATCAGGTAATGAATAAATATAATTAAGATACTCAATAGCAACATCAGCTGCTCTTTTCATAATAGGGGTAGCCTTGTCTATAGCTCCTGCTTTTAAGTAATTTTCAATAATAGGGAGGATAAAAATGTCATAAGGTACTTGATTTTCGGGCATTTCTAACATAGCTCGATCTAGTACTTTAATAGCAGAATCTTTTTTATTTTCATGTAATAAATAAGTAGATAGACGTCCCGATACGATACCACGAAGATTTTTAGCTAGCCTTAGATTAGTTTCATCTAGATAAACTCTAGGATCATTCATATTACCCCATTGGAATTTATTCATAAAATTATTGTACATTACATCAGTATTTACGCCGCCAGTATATCCATCTATTACATTTGCTTTTACTGGCAAAAGATGATAAGCCATTCCTTCTTGGAATAGGTATTTTTCTAACCCCATATAGGATTCTTGTCCGCTGGTAACAGAGAAATAAATAGGACGTTCCCAATCATTATTAGCTAAAATATCTAATAAAAATAGTTGTGCTTTAGTAATAGCAGATCTATTAATATTAATAATAACGCTATCTACTATACTATCTTTATATTTTTCAGGTATTATCCCTAGACTTAATACTTTTTCTTTATCTACAGGTACATAAAATGTTTTACCTGGTAAATAATCTATTCTACCATATTGCGGATCATTTATCACGAAAGCATTATTATCTTTGTTAATCAAATCAAAATATTCCTTCAGATTAATCGGTTCTTTAATTTGGTCAAAGACATAAATTATGTCTCTGGTACCCGATCGATAAGCTTTATGATCCATAGAGATAGGCAAAGGATCGGAGAGATAAACCTTACGCTTCATTTGATCTCCATACCAATCTGTTTGTAATAGAGACAAATTACAGACTCTAAGATCGGTGCGATGACCTTCCACTTCTTGTACATACCATAAAGGGAAAGTATCATTATCTCCAGTAGTAAAAAATATTGTATTCGGTTCACAAGAATCCAAATACATTTTGGCGATATCTCTAGCAGTATATCTATGAGATCTATCATGATCATCCCAATTTTCATTTGCCATAATGCCAGGTACTAGAACCAAGGTCATTACAGTAGCTAAGATTGGAGCTAAGATATTTTCTTTTTTTAACAATCTCTTTAGACCATCTGCAATAGCTAAAACACCAAGGCCTATCCAAATAGCATAAGCATATGTGGAACCCACATAGGAATAATCACGCTCACGAGGTTGATATGGAGTTTGATTTAAGTATAAAACTATAGCTAAACCGGTCATAAAAAACAGCATAAAAACAATAAAAGTGTTTTTACTATTCTTATTGAGTTGATAAAATAATCCTATAAGACCTAATATTAGAGGTAAGAAGTAATAATGATTCCTTGCTCTATTTTCCTTCATATAGGTAGGATATGTATCAGTATCACCGACATTACTTTTATCAATAAATTTAATACCCGATTCCCAATTGCCATTCATCGGATCACCATGTCCTTGTAAATCATTTTGGCGACCAACAAAATTCCAGAAAAAGTATCTCATATACATGAACCCTACTTGATACGAAAAGAAAAATCTCAAATTTTCTATAAAAGTAGGTTTGTAAATCACTTGACTTTCGCCACCTGTACTCACTCTTATAGGCACACCTTTGATTTTTCCCCATTCCTTATAAGCAGTTTCGTGATACGATTCTTGATTACTCCACATACGTGGAAAGAATGTAGTAAATCTTTTATCGTAAGCTGGTACAACCTTTTCCCTTTTATCAATAATAACATATTTTTTAGCTTGTTCATCTTTTTCGTAAACAGGACTTCTGTCTTTCCATTGATCTCGAGGAGCATAAGGTGCATTATAATAAGGACCAAATAATAATGGTGTAGAACCATATTGCTCCCTATTGAGGTATGCTAGCAATGCTGGAGCGGTTTTTGGAGCATTTTCATTTATAGGTGTATTAGCATTAGATCTAATAGGTAATATCAGGAATGTAGAATATCCAATTAACAAAAATGCTAATGATAGCCATATAGAATTAGCTATACTCATCTTATGTTTTTGGGTATACCATATGGCAAAACCAATGCCACCGATAATAAGGATAAAGAAAAATATTGTACCAGAATTAAAAGGTAACCCTAAAGTATTAACAAAAAATATTTCAATTTTCCCTGCAAGCCATACAACACCTGGTATTATAACCAAGAAGAGTAAACCTAAAATAGCAATACCAACTAATAAAGCTATAATAGTTTTTTTGGTTGTAGGTTTATATTTTCTATAATAATAAATTAATGCAATAGCAGGAATTGCTAGTATATTTAGCAAGTGTACACCTATTGCAAGCCCTATTAAGAAAATAATGAAAATCAACCATTTAAATGAATGAGAATCGTCAGCATTTCTTTCCCATTTAGTAGCTGCCCAGAATGTGATAGCAGTGAAAAATGAAGATGTAGCATATACTTCTCCTTCTACAGCATTAAACCAGAATGAATCAGTAAAAGTAAAAGCTAAAGCACCAACAAAACCAGCTCCCAAAACAGCGATAATATTATACAAATTGTAATTTTCATCATCTTTTATTAATATCTTTTTAGCAAAGAAAGTAATAGTCCAGAATAAAAATAAAATAGTGAAAGCACTCATCAAGGCACTCATAACATTTACACACATCGCTACCTTAGTAACATCATTTGTAAATAATGTAAAAAATCTAGCTAATAATTGAAAAGTAGGAGCTCCAGGAGGATGTCCCACTTGGAGTTTGTATGAAGTAGCTATATATTCACCACAATCCCAAAAGCTTGTGGTAGGCTCGATAGTAGATAAATAGACAAATGCTGCAATGCCAAATACTATCCAACCAATTACATTGTTCCACAATGAATACTTTTTCATTATAATTATTTTTTGCGAAGTTAAATATTTTTTAAAAATTAATAAATTTTTATTTTTACTATTATACGTTTCAAAAATAATTAAATTTTTCAGGAAACATTTTATACTAAATGTCTATTTCAGAAATTTTACTGATATTTCTTATAATTCTCTAATATATTATAAAATTTCTTTGCTAAATTTTCTCTACTATATACTTCTTTTTGCGGATAGTCTACTACCAACCTATCGCCATCGATATATTTTTGGTAAATATTTAATATAAAATCTTTGATACCTTGTAAGTCGTCCCAATCTATCATTTTAGCATATTCTGAGTTTCCTAAGATCATTGCAGCGTCGCCATCAGTTGGTCCTATACCCAGGATAGGTCTTCCAGCAGCGAAATATTCAAAAATTTTTCCAGTAATTATGCTTTTAGCAGATGCTGAATTAGGAATAATTAATAATAGAATTGCAGCTTTCTGTTGCTCTTTTATTGCTTCAAAATGAGGAATAGATGAATGTATCTCTGTATATTTATGTAAATTATATTTATTAATATTTTCAGTAATACTGCTATCGATATTACCTATCAAAGTTATTTTTAAATGTGAAGAAAAAGAATACTCTTCTTTTAATAACATCGAAATAGCTTTCCACAGATTTTCTATATTGCTTTGAGGGGATAGTATCCCAGTATAAACAATATTAAAAAAATTATTATCAATTTTATTTTCTTGATTTTGAATAATTGATTGTTCAAAACCATTCTCGATGATAAAATATTCTCTATTATTTATTTTTTTTAATATTTCTAATAAAGAATTGCTAACAGTAGTAACTATATCAGCCGACTGTAGAACAGTTTTTTCATAATGTTTTGTCTTTTCTAGTGAATATTTACTAGGATGAAGTATCTCGATGAAATAGATTTCTGACCATGGATCTCTAAAATCTGCAGCCCAAATTAATTTTTTATCAAAATATTTTTTTAATTTAAGGCCTATTAAATGAATACTATGTGGTGGACCTGTAGTTACTATAACATCTATGTTATTTTGTTCAATATATTTTTTTAAAAATTTATATGATGGTTTTACCCAAAAGACTCTGGAATCTGGAATGAAAACATTAGCTCTGAACCATAACCCCATTTTTTGTATGAAAGATTTTTTGTTACTAGCAGTACTCATTCCTAATCCTATTTTATTTTTCTCGCCTGCTGCCTTATTGTAAAAATGTGCGGGATCCCAAATAGGCCTCTTGATGATTGTTAATTTTGGTGAAATATCTGCTGATAAAGTAGGATCTAATATTTGATAATCTTGAGTATCTGGAACAAATACAGCTACATTATTACCAGGAATATCTGCTAAATGATTAGCCATATATAACCATCGCTGTACTCCACTACCACCTGCAGGCGGCCAATAATATGCTATTATTAATATATTCATTTTTTATTTTCTTTGTATTTGATATCTTCTATATCTGAAACATCTACTTTGTTTTTTTTGTATCCTTTAGGAAATTAAATTTTTATGTTTTTGCCTTTACTAGTCTCAGAATGACTGTCTATATTGTCTTGATATTGTTTAAACTTCTTTTTTAAAAAAATTGGTAAAAGTCTCCTAATCAGCCAAAATAATATTAATAATCCTAATATGAAATAAAGTATAAAGTTCATAACTTAATTCAATTATTTACAAAATTATAAAAAACTTATAATAGATTTTTTTCATCCTATTATCACATAAATAAAATAGTAAGTCCTGTCAAAGCCCCTAAT
>JASEGF010000034.1 GCA_030017935.1 Bacteroidales bacterium
ATTTTTTAATCTTTACCCATATAAAACGTTATAGAACCTTAAAAATCTTTTTAATAGAAAATTTTTATTCTTTATTTTTGTAAAAAATTACCTTATGATACAAGATAGATATGCTATAAAAGCACAAAAAGAAGAAATAAATGGGCATTTAATGTATAAAAAACTAGCTAAAAGAGATAAAAAAAATAGTGAACTTTTATCAAAAATTGCTAGTGAGGAGTTAAAACATTATTATACATTAAAAAAAATTACGCAAAAAGATGTAAAACCTAATAAATTTAAACTTTTTTTGTTTAATATTTTAGAATATTTGTTTGGGATTACCTTTGTCTTAAAATTAATGGAAAAATCAGAAAATAAAGCTCAAGCAAAATATAAATTTTTAGAAAATAAATATCCTGAAATCAAATCTTTATTAGAAGAAGAAGAAAAGCATGAAGATGAACTCATAAAATTAATAAATGAAGAGAGACTAAAATATGTAGGATCAATAGTACTAGGTATGAATGACGCACTAGTAGAGCTCACTGGCACACTTACAGGATTTACTTTTGCTATGCAAAATAATAAATTAATTTCTCTAGCAGGTTTGATTACTGGAATAGCTGCTGCATTATCTATGGCAGCATCTGAATATTTATCTACTAAAACTGAAAATAACGAAAAAAATCCATTTCTAGCCTCTATTTATACAGGTATAGCTTATATTATTACTGTGGCATTAATTATATTGCCATTTTTCTTTCCAATAAATCCATATATTTCTTTAGCTATTACCTTAGTTATTGGAGTTGCTATCATTGCTGTTTTCACCTATTATATTTCCGTAGTGCAGGATTTAAGTTTCAGAAAACGCTTTACAAATATGGTTTCAATTAGTATGGGAGTAGCTATTCTATCATTTCTAATTGGCTTGCTTGCTCGATCAATATTAGGAATACAAGTATAATATTTTTAAATAAAAATAAAAGAGGGACTCAAATTAGCCCCTCTTTTTGCTAAAATAATTTTTTATTCTTGTGTTTCTACATCACCTGCAGTAGTAGCTCTGGTATAAATCACTTTTGCTATCATCAGATGAGGTGGTTTAATGATTTGATATTCATCATTAATAATATCACGAATACGAATGTTATCACCCACATCCATTTTAGTTATATCTACTGGGATGTAAGAAGGAATTTTGCTAGGAATAGCTCTCACTGGTAATCTTTTTATTTTTACATCCATTTTACCACCACGCTTTACACCTATAGATTCACCAACAAATTGAATGGGCACATTCATTGTAACGGGCTTATCATCACTTAATTCTTTGAAATCTATATGTATCACCTTATCAGAAACAGGATGAAATTGTAAATCCTGCATAATACAATGATGAATTTGTCCATTGAGCTCAATGTCTATTGTAATTGGTTCAACAGAAGTAAGTATAGGTGATAATTTAGCTTCTTCTAAATAAAAGAATACTTGTTTTTCACCACCATACATTACACAAGGCACGAAGCCTTTTTTTCGCAATTGTTTTGCGTCTTTCTTCCCTACGCTCTCTCTTGGGGAGCCACTAATAGAAAGTACTTTCATAATCTTATGTTTTTTTTAATTGGTTTTCATATTTAAATAAAAGGATTAAAATCAAAAAATGAACTTATAGATTCACATTGAATATTTCTTTTAATCACTTCAGCAAAAATATTAGCTACTGATAAAACAACAATTTTGTCAGATGATTTTCTCAATGGTATAGTATCTGTAACTATTAGTTGGTCAATGACACTTTCATCTATTTTTTCTATAGCATCATTACTAAGTAAAGCATGTGTACAAACTGCTCTGATAGTCAAAGCACCTTTTTCTTTCATCAGATTAGCAGCTTTAATGAGAGAGCCAGCAGTATCTATTATATCATCAAAAATTATTACATTTTTATTTTTCACATCACCTATCAAAACCATATCTGATATCTGATTTGCTTTTTCTCTTTGTTTATAGCAAATAGCCATATCACAGTTAAAAGCTTTAGAATATACATTAGCTCTTTTAGTACCACCAGTATCAGGAGATGAAACTACTAAATTAGGAATGTTTAGATCTTTTATATAATCATAAAAAATACTAGAAGCGAAAAGGTGATCTACAGGGATATTAAAAAAACCTTGCAATTGATCTGCATGTAGGTCCATAGTAATAATATGGGTAGCACCTGCTGCTTGTAATAAATCTGCTACAAGTTTAGAACCTATCGCCACTCTAGGTTTATCTTTCCTATCTTGTCTAGCAAAACCAAAATATGGAATTACAGCATAAATATGCTTAGCAGAAGCTCTTTTGGCGGCATCTATCATCAGTAATAATTCAAATAAATTATCTACTGGTGGGAAAGTAGATTGCACGATAAATACTTCTTTTCCTCGAATTGTTTCATCGAAACTCACTTGAAACTCTCCATCGGCAAATTTCGTATATGTCGTCTTGCCGAGTGGAATACCATAATTTTTTGCTATACTTTCTGCTAATACTCGTGATGCATTACCACTATAAATTCCAACTTTGGGTTCCACAATTTTTTTTGCAAAGTTACATTAAAAAATATATCTTAAAAAATTAATTTGTTTCCTTTTTAAAAAAAAAATAATAATATGATTTTATAAATAAGCTTTTTTTAATTTTGCAATGAAAATAAATTTTTTATGAAAATCTTGCAAGCTTGTGGTGGATATTCTATGGGAGGATTAGAACAGCAAACTATTAAAATTTCTTTAGCTTTACAAAACAAAGGTCATAACGTACTTGTATTCTGTTCTGCTGATAGTCTAATTAGTGAAAAATGCAAAAGTTTAAATTTGCAATTTTCTACTGGTCTTTTTGACAATGGTACTAATGCTTTTACCAATTATAAAAATACTCATACTGTAATTAAAAATTTCTCTCCAGATATTATTCACGTGCAACGTTCACATGATTTATTTCCTATAGTAAGCGTTTTGAATACATATAGATTGAGTACTCCACTATTTTTCACTCGTAGAATGGAAAGTAATATTAGTAAAAAAACTTTAATACATAGATGGATTTATCATCGTATAGACAAATGTTATGCTATTTCAAACTTTATTAAAGAAAATTTAATCATAACTACTCCTATCAATGCTAAAAAAATAGAAATACTAAATAATGCTGTAGATTTAAATATTTTCGATCCTAATAAATATGATAAAACTCTAAATCGTCAAAAATTTAATATACCAAATGATGCTATTGTAATAGGTATGGTAGGCAGGATATCACCTATGAAAGGTCATCGTGAATTAATTTTTGCTGCTGCTGAATTACTAAAAAATCATTATGACAATTTATTTTTTGCATTTTTTGGCGGCGCAAGTGTAGGTGAAGAATATTTCGCTAACGAAATTTATCAATTAGCTGATTATACTTTACCCAAAGAAAAATTTATGTTCTATGAATTTACAGACTCTGTGGCTGATGTACTGAGTACAATGGATATTTTTGTTTTTCCTTCATATCGTGAATCTTTTGGTAATGCACTATTAGAAGCTATGGCTATGCAGTTACCTATTGTTAGTTCATTCGCTGGTGGTGTTACAGACATTGTTAATTGCAAAGAAAATACTTTATGCGTAGAACCCCAGAATCACAAACAAATATACGAGGCTATTAAACTTTTATTATCAAATGATGAACTAAAAAATAATATAGCTCTAAATGCTCGCAAGACTGCAGAAAATCATAGTTTCTATGAGTTTATTATTAAATTAGAAAAAGATTATTCAGATTTTATTAAACAATAAATTAAATTGTAGATATAGGCGTTTAATTAATAATTGATTAGAAAAGGCGATAAAGGGATAACGGGATTAATTATAAAAATTTTGCAAATTTTTATAATATCCTTCTATACCATCTCTTGTCTTTCTATCCATCTTAATACCCACCTCTCACTGCCATCATTATACTTATATTTTTATTTGTTTCTATTTAATTATTAATTTTGGAATTAAAAAATTAATAAATGCGAATCAGTGGTTTTACCTTTTGCAGAAATGCAGATAAGCTCTATTATCCTATTAAACAGTCTATTCTATCCATTTTGCCAATTGTAGATGAATTTATTGTAAATATAGGTGATTGCGATGATGATGATAAAACTGTAGAATTAATAGAAAGTATAAATAGTCCAAAAATAAAATTAATTTTTTCTAAATGGAACTTAGAAAAATATCCTAACGGCACCGAGAATGCACATCAGACTGATATTGCAAAGAATGCTTGTAGTGGAGATTGGCTTTTTTACTTACAAGCTGATGAAGTCGTACACGAAAAATATTTAGATAGTATAGTAAAACGTTGTGAAGAATTAATAGAAAATAAGGATATAGAAGGGTTATTATTCGATTATGTACACTTTTATGGCGATTATTGGCATTATCAAAATAGTCATGGTTGGTACAAAAAAGAAATCAGAATTATCAGAAATGATCCAGATATTCATTCTTGGGAAAGTGCACAATCTTTTCGCAGAATTCCAAACTTTGATGGTGTACATTATAGGCAACAAGAAGGCACATTTAAATTAAAAGTTGCCAAAGTGAATGCAGCTATTTATCATTATGGATGGGTGAGGCCTCCCGAGTTAATGCAAAAAAAGAAAATTGCCCTAGATACCATTCATAAAGGGGAGAATATTGCTTTAGATAATAATAAAAATGTAGAAATTTTTGCTTATGCTCCACTTGGTACCTTGCCAGTATTTAAAGATACTCATCCAACAGTAATGAATGATTGGATTAAAAATTTTAATTGGCAAGATAAATTAAATTATTCTAAAAAACCCTCTGCAAATTATAAAAAACCTTCTACCAGACATCGTATTTTAACAAAAATTGAAAAAATTTTTTTCAAAAATAAAATCTCTATCGGAGAATTTAAAAATTATAAATTAATATTACACACTGACAAAAAAAATAAAAAAGTTAATTCTTATAATTCATAATAAAATAATCTGCCTTTAAATTTAAAAATTCTCATAAAGTAAAACTTTTTTATGGATTTTTAATTAAAAATTTTTTGTATTTTTGAATAAATTTAAAGCGTATTTTCATTCAAATATGGTTGATATGCAATACAAATTAGAGTATAAAAGTATTTTATAAAACATTAAATCCTATTAAAGTGCTAATAAAATGGATATAACAAGGTTAAATAAAACAGCAAAACCATTTATAAAATGGGCTGGAGGTAAAGCTCAGTTATTAACTGAAATTGATAATGAAATTCCTAATTTCATTAAACAAAATCAATTTACCTACATAGAACCTTTTGTTGGCGCAGGTGCAGTATTCTTTTGGATTATACAAAAATATCCTAATATTAATAAAGCCATTATTAATGATATTAATTCGGATTTAATAAATACCTACCGAATAATAAAAGAAAATGTAGAGAAATTAATTCTATTACTAAAAATTTGGGAAAAAGAGTATCATTCATTACAAAATAATATTCATGAGAAAAAGGAATACTATTACTCAAAAAGAAAATTATTTAATAAAAGACAGTCTGACAATATAACACAAGCTGCTCTCTTCATTTTTTTAAATAGAACGTGCTTTAATGGATTGTATCGCGTAAATAGTAAAAATGAGTTTAATGTCCCTATTGGTAGTTATAAAAAACCAATGATTTGTGATGAAGAAAATTTACTTGCAGTTAGTGAGGTTTTGCAAAATGTAACTATTTTGTGTGGTGACTTTGAAAAAACATTAGAATATTCTGAGAATAATACTTTATTTTATTTAGACCCACCATATAAACCCATAAGTGATACATCTAGTTTCAATTCATACACAAATAAAGATTTTGATGATGCAGAGCAAATCAGACTTGCCAAATTTTGCGAAAAAATAGATTCGCTTGGCTATAAATGGATTTTAAGTAATTCCGATGTTAAAGGCAAAAACCCAAATGATAATTTTTTTGATGAATTGTACGGAAAATTTATTATTAAGAGAGTATTAGCCAAAAGAAATATTAATGCAAATCCAAATAAAAGAGGAGAACTCACAGAATTATTAATTACAAATAGCGCCTATGAAAAAATTAGATTATTTCAATTTTTTTTTGTAAATTTACAATTGAGAAATTTAAAAAATTTTATTGTGAAAACAAAAATTTACCTTTTTATAATAATAATATCAATCTTATGCTTAGCTTCTGATTGTGACAGAGTTAAAGATAGACCGACTTATTACCTTGACCAGGAAATTAAAGATTATACTCTATTTCCAATTGGAAGCTACTGGATATATAAAGATTCTTTGACAAATAATATAGATACTGTTAGTATTATTTCTCAGACAATTGAAATTTATTCGGGAGGAGAAGAACCTTTTAAGTGGGAGGTTTTTTCTCAAAATAGGTATTCGTCTTATAATAATGATACTGTTTTTGGGTTTGGAGAGAGCTATACTTTATATAGTGAAGGATTGTGCACTTATGTAGAAAGACGTTGGTGTAGATTTTTTAGTCAAAAAGAAATTGGTTATATGCTTCAAAATCATTTATTGTATGAAAATTATTATGATTCTTTATTTATAAATAATAAATGGTATAAAGAAATTAAAGTTTTTAAATTTTCTTTTAATAGTCCTGATACTTCAATTATTGAACGTTATTATTATGGCAAACATATTGGATTAATAAAAAAAGAAAATGCAGATTCTTCAGAAAATTGGCTTTTAAAATCGTATCATATAAATAATTAAAACCTAAAAATTATGAAAGCAAAAAAATTTTTTTTAAAAATAAAAAGCCTATGAAAAGTAAAATTTTATATTTAATAATTCTGGTTATGTTAATAGTCAATTATTTAAGTAGCCAGACAATAGTGCCAACAGATCCGAAGCCAAAAAATGCCTTGTTGGAAGAGTTTACAGGAATTAATTGTAGCGTTTGCCCATCTGGACATGAAATTGCTCACAATTTAATGCAAAGCTTTCCTAATCGGTTTTTTACAATTGCATATCATGTTGGGAGTTATGCTGCACCTGGATATGGTCAGCCGGATTATAGGACAGAATTTGGATCAGCTTTAGCAAATCAATCAGGTTTGACCGGTTATCCTGCGGGTACTGTTAATAGACATGTTTTTCCAGGTTATGAACAATCTTCAGGACACACAGCTATGAGTAGAGGAAATTGGGATGATGCTGCTAATATTATTATGGCTCAAACTTCACCTGTAAATATTGCTATTGATATGCAATTAGATTATGCTACAAGGATTTTAACGCTGCTTGTAGAGGTTTATTATACTGCAAATGCTGATAGTACTACTAATAAATTAAACATAGCTATTTTACAGAATTATATTAAAGGGCCTCAAGCAGGGGCATCATCAAATCCTGATTTTATCGCTCCAGATGGACAGTATTATCATATGCACATGTTACGTACCCTTATAACTGGGCAATGGGGCATTCCTATCACTCCAACTACTAATGGCACTTTCTACGATTCTACCTTTATAATACAAATACCAACAACATATAATAATATCCCTGTTGATTTATCAAACTTAGAAGTTGTATCTTTTGTTTCAGAAGGAAGACAAGAAGTTTTAACTGCAACAGGCGCTCACGTACCACTTGCCAATATAGATGTCTCCGCTGTGTACTGTTCTGCACCACCTTTTTTATGTACAAATATCACTGATATTTCCTGCATATTTAAAAACAATGGTACTCAAACTGTATCTTCTATGGATGTTTATTACCAAATCAATGGTGCTACTCCACAAATGTATTCATGGACGGGTACGATTGACAGTGATAGTCAAGCAACAATTGTTTTAACTGATGTATTTTTACCAGATATTTCTAATAATCTTAAAATCTGGGTTTCAAATATTAATAATTCTAGTGACGAAAATCCAATGAATGATACGACAACAACAATTGTAAAAGTTTTTAGCACATCATATACACCACCATATTATGAAGGCTTCACTTCATCAACTTTTCCACCAACAAATATGGTTATTGTTGATGCTGTACCAGATGGTATAAATTGGAAACGTAGTAATGCGGGGCATAATGCTGCTGGCTCTGCATTTATTAATTTTTATAGTATTTCATCCAATAAAATTGATGACCTCATTATACAACCTTTAAATTTATCATCTTTTAACGAGCCAGTACTTACTTTTTATGTTGCTTATAGACAATATGAAAGTGAAAATGACAAATTACAGGTAGATGTTTCCACTAATTGCCTACAATCATGGGAAAACTTATGGATGGAATATGGGAGCAATTTAGCTACATGTAGTCCTTCTCATGATCCATATCTCAATCCTGCTTCATCTGAATGGTATTGGCATAAGGTATCACTATCAAATTACAAACAAGATAATGTTACGCTTCGCTTCAGAGCCACAAGTAATTATGGGAATAATTTATTCCTTGATGATATTAATATTGCAGAAGATACGTATATTCCTGAAAGTGATGTGCCTGAAATAAAAATTTATCCTAATCCTGCTTCAGATTATGTTACTTTTATTTTACCTGCATGTAATACAAAAATAAAATTAGATATCTATGATATATTAGGGAATATCATCCATTCGGGAATATATAAAAATAATGTCATTGTTTCATGCGAATCATGGACTAGCGGCATATATACTGCTATTATAAATACTAATGATAACATTTATAGAGCTAATTTCATCATAAAACATTAAAATTCAACAATGAGAACACAACTATTTATTTTTTATTGTTTTTTGTTACTACAGTAATGGCACAATCTACCTTACCTGCGATACAGATACAAAATATTTATGGCAAAAATTTCACCACTGATTCTATTAAAAACGATGATATATGATGAAAGCTTTCAAGTTTATGGCAACTAATTACATCTATTCTTTCATATTGATGCTTGTTGCAATGTATCTTCCTGAATAATATTAAAGAAAATATGTAAGTGTTTATGGATATTTGCCTTTAATTTTATGAGGGCAATAAATTTATATAATTTAAAAACTATATTTTCTCAATAACCATCAGTCTATTTAGCTATTAAAAGTTTATTAATTCTGGAGAAGATTCGATAAAAAACGGAAATAATAAAAAAAATTGGATTATTTCAATTTTTTTTGTAATTTTACATTTAAGGAATTTAAAAAAATTTTTATTTTGAAACACAAAATACTTTTAACACTGCTATTTGCTGTATTTGTGCAGTTTTGTTTTGGTCAAGAATATCATAAACTTGTTGATACGAATAAAATGTGGAGTGTATTATTGATTAATGGAACTAATCCTTATTATAAAAGTACACATTTTATTAAATTTCAAGGTGATACTATTATTAATGATACTATGTATAAGAAAGTTTTAAAAGCAGAAGATGAATTTCATAATAATTGGGAACTTAATGGTTATATTAGAGAAGATTCATCAAGAAAAGTATACTATTTAAATTATGAATGTTATTATGAGGAATATTTAATATATGATTTCAATGTAAATATAGGTGATACAATTAATTATTTTGAACCATATATAGTTGATTCTATTGATTCCATTTATATATCAAATCAGTATAGAAAAAGAATTTTTATACATTCAATAATTTCATCTTTTAGTGATGTTTGGATTGAGGGTATAGGAAGTATATATGGAGTTATCAATAGCATGACAGAAGGTGTTGTAGGAATTCGTTTTGAATTACTTTGTTTTTATGAAAACGATACTCTTTCCTATATTGATTCATCTTATAATGAATGTTATTATAATACTTATGGTGTAATTGAAAATATTTCTGTTAATTCTTCTTTTATTATCTATCCTAATCCTGCTACTCAAACCATAAATATTTCCTTTAATAACCAACAAAATATGCCTTATACTTTTGAACTTTATAATTATTATGGGGAAATTATTTGTAAAAAGCAAATAATTAATTCAACATCCTTTGAATTATCTAATATATCAAATGGGATATATTTTTATATTATTAAAGATAATAAAAATTTTATTATACATAGAAATAAATTAGTAATAACTAAATAATTTTTAATATGAAAACAAAAATAATTTTAACAATTATTTTTGCTGTAAGCATGCAGTTTTCTATTGCTCAAAATCCTGAATTCAAGTTTTATTTAGCATTTGAAGATTCTGCCGGTAATAAAGATACAATTTGGCTTGGTTACGACTCATCAGCAACACTTGGGATTGATGTATTATTTGGAGAAGAAAATATTAAAGGCATTCCTTTTAATGAACCTTTTGAGGTAAGGATATCAAATGATTGGTTTTTTATGCCTTATGATACTTTACCTAACGCGTCAGATACATTTAGCTATTGTAGTGATGGTTCACTGTATCATACAAAAACACAGATTTATAATTTTAACCCTTACTCTTCTGGTATATCCCAAATTTATATAAATATTCTATGTAAGAATTTTCCAATTACTGTGAGATGTGGTAACTCTTATAATTTTTTAAGCGACAGCTTATATGGTACTTTATTAACTAATTGGTTTCCTGGTGGGTGGTTTGATAGCCCTGGAACCATGTATGACCAATGGCCTACTTTTTTGCGAGAAACTGACACTACAATTTTTAATGTATTACCATATCGTTACATAGATGCAAATAATGATACTATTTCTTTGCTCTTTTTTGCTTTTCTTTCAAAAGAACAATGGAATATTATCGGAATAGACCAATTTATACCCCAAACAAAGTTAATTGACATTTTTCCCAATCCATTTAAAGATAAAATAATAATAACTCTATCATCAGATATTAATATTTCAGAAATAAATCTTATGGTTTATAATTCAATAGGTCAGAAAATTTTATATAATTCTAACTTAAAAAATAATCAATTAATAATTGATTTAGCCGATGAGCCAAATGGCTTGTATTATCTGATAATAAGGGATAATAATAAAATTATAAGAACGGAAAAATTAATAAAATTTTAAACTATGAAACAAAAAATACTTTTAACACTGCTCTTTGCTGTCCTTGTGCAGTTTTGTTTGGGACAAGAATATCATAAACTTGTTGATACGAATAAAATATGGAGTACAATCATACTCCAACAAGGTAATCCAATATATTCATATTTTACTAAATTTAGTGAAGACACTATAATTGGTGGAGAAAACTATAAAAGAATTTTTAAGTCAACTGATTCATCAATATGGACACATATTGGTTTTGTCAGAGAAGATTCTTTAAAAAGAATTTATTTCCGTGACACTTTAAATAGTGAAGGTTTAGTTTATGATTTTGATGTAAATATTGGAGATACTATAAATTTCTATAATCCTTTTAAACCATATTATTTATACGACAGTCTTATTTTAGTAGATAGTATTTATCAGGTTAACATTGATGGTACTTTACGAAATGCTATTGATATCGTTGTTAGTGGAGACCCCTTTGGTTATGCACGGGAGACTTGGATTGAAGGAATAGGTAATACATTTGGTATTTTAGAAGGAGGGTATGTTTTAGCAGGAATAGTAGGTTATGATTTTAGGTTATTATGTTTTTACGAAAATGGCACTCTACTTTACCAAAATACACTCTATCCATATTGTTATTATCCCACTAATACTAATGATTATTTGGATAATAAAACAAAAAAAGAATGTTTTATTTATCCCAACCCAGCATATAATAAAATCTATGTTGAATGCAATACTAAACTAGAAAACATATATTTAGAAATTTATAATATTTGGGGACAAATAGAAAAAAAATTAAAAATTAATAACGAAGTTATTTATTTGGATGAAAGTTTAAAAGATGGATTATATTTCTGTATTTTGAAAGATGAATCTGATAATATATTAGCCAAAACTAAATTAATAATTAATAAAACTTACTAATATGAAATCAAAATTTCTCCTTTTTATATTAATAATATCTATCTTATTCTTAGCTTCTGGTTGCAAAAAAAAGCCGACTTATTACATGCTACAGGAATTTAAGGACTATGTTATGTATCCTGTTGGTTCTTACTGGGTTTATGAAGATAGTATTTCCGGAAATATTGATAGTATAAATTTAATAGATTATAAAATATATATTTTCGATCCAGAACATACTTGCTATTGTAACTATGAAAAATTAGAGCAAAATTTTTATTCATCATACAATAATCATTTACATGCACAAAGTTGGTTAGACATGGACGATCCATCATTTTACGAATATAGTGGATATGGATATTTTACGATGAGAAAAACTTGGAATGTTGAATATATTATAAAATATGATTCACTTAAAATTTTAGATGAATGGTATAAAAATGTATATTGTATATATACATATGCAAAAAATAAAATTTATTATTATTGGGTAAAAAATATTGGAGTAATTAAAAAAGAAAATGTAGATTCTTCTGAAAATTGGCTTTTAAAATCATATCATATAAATAATTAAAACCTAAAAATTATGAAAGCAAAATTTTATCTTTTTATATTAATAATATCATTCTTATGCTTAGCATCTGATTGTGGCAGATATAATAGACCGACTTATTACATGCCACAGGATTTTAAGGACTATGTTATGTATCCTGTTGGCTCTTACTGGGTTTATGAGGATAGTATATCTGGTGAAACAGATAGTATTGTTTTAACTGAACAAGAAACATTCATAGAAGAACCAGGACATGTTTGGGATTTTTATTGGGAAAATATAAGTCATGAATTTTATTCATCTTATAACACCCAACTAGGTGGAGGCGGTGGAATATATTGCGAACATCCTTTAGTTTATAGCTATTCTAGTGGTTGGGGACAATATTTATCAACAGAAAACGGATTAAGTAGTATAGATGACTATGAATATTTCTATTATGATTCATTAAAAATAAATGAAAAATGGTATTATAATGTAAAATACTATTATGATAAATGTTCTGGAACCTCATATTTTTGGGCTTTAGGCATTGGCGTTTTTCGTAAAAATGAAACTCTTAATAACAAAGTTTGGAATTTAAAATCATATCATATAAATAATTAAAACCTAAAAATTATGAAAAAATCACTTTCTTTTTATGGATTAAATTTTTTGTATATTTGTTTTAACTTTAAAAATATAAAAATATGAAAACAAAAATACTTTTAACACTCATTTTTGCTGTCCTTGTGCAGTTTTGTTTGGGACAAAATCAAAACGAGTGGGCACCAGAAGGAGCAACTTGGCATTATTCTTATAATAACTTTTCAATCACAGGATATATAGAAATAAAATACATAGGCGACAGTTTAATTGATGGAAAAGTATGTAAAGTTTTAGAAAAAAAACTTTATTCATATGATTATGTTACAACTATTTCTGACACGATTAATTTAGGGCTTGAATTTACTTACTCAGACAGCAACAAAGTATATTACTATAGATTTGATCAATTTTTTGTATTATATAATTTTAATGCACAACCAGGTGATTGGTGGGAAATAGCTGGTTGGAGTATTCATGGAAGCTGTGATAGTATTGGAAAAATTGAG
>JASEGF010000035.1 GCA_030017935.1 Bacteroidales bacterium
TGTAATGGCAGGATACTCGACTACCTTGCCAATAACATTAGATCAGATGATATACCATGGGGCGTCGGTAGTACGTGGAGTCAAACGTTCTTTAGTAGTAGTAGATATGCCATTTGGAAGTTATCAGGGCAACTCTAAACAAGCTTTAGAATCAGCTATTAGAATAATGAAAGAATCAGGTGCGCAAGCTGTAAAGCTAGAAGGTGGTAGAGAGGTATTAGAGGCTATAGATCGTATATTATCAGCAGGTATACCAGTAATGGGGCATCTAGGGCTCACTCCACAAAGCATTAATAAATTTGGTACTTATACTGTAAGAGCTACTCATAAAGAAGAAGCAGAAAAACTAAGAGAAGATGCTATGCTACTCGAAAGAGCTGGATGTTTTGCTATAGTTTTAGAAAAAATTCCAGCATTATTAGCTAAAGAAGTGGCTGAGTCTAGTCGTATTCCTATCATCGGCATAGGTGCTGGCAAATGGGTAGATGGACAAGTATTAGTACTCCATGATATGCTCGGAATTAATCAAGATTTCTCACCACGTTTTCTACGTAGATATCACAATCTAGAAGCTGAAATTTTAAAAGCAGTAAATCAATATATTGATGACGTGAAAAATAAAGATTTCCCTAATGAACATGAGCAATATTGATGACTGGATAGTCCCTATTCCTATATTATATGAGGACAATCATCTCATTGCAGTTCATAAACCAAGTGGACTTTTGATACAAGGTGATAAAACTGGTGATATTACTTTAATAGATCTTATTAAAGGTCATTTAAAAGAAAAATATCACAAACCAGGTAATGTTTTTTTAGGATTAATACATAGAATAGATAGACCAGCAGCAGGTATAGTCGTTTTCGCCAAAACATCTAAGGCTCTTGCTAGAATGAATCAACTTTTTCACGATAGAAAAGTGCGCAAAATTTATTTAGCCATTGTAGAGCACAGACCACCCATTAATGAAGGTTTAATAACTCATTATCTTAAAAAAAATGAAAAAAATAATAAAGCATACATATCAGAGATAGAAAAAAAAGATTATCAGAAAGCAGAATTGTATTTAAGCTTCATCACATCGTCAGATAAATTTCATCTACTTGGTATCGAGTTACATACTGGGCGCCATCATCAGATAAGAGCTCAATTATCGCATTTAGGTAGTCCTATCAGAGGTGATCTTAAGTATGGAGCACATAGATCACTACCTAATGGTGGTATAGACTTATTATCATATCATTTAGAGTTTCCTCACCCCGTAACAGGAGAAATGATATCTATTACTACTAATGTTCCAGAAAATAATCCTTGGCAATTTTTCAATGTACCTGCTCAAAAATGGTTAGAAAAGTACATTAAATAATTATTTAGAACGAGGGATTTCATGGATAATAAAATAATTGCTAAATTGTAAAGCTTTTTCATATTTTTGGAATTATAAGTATTAGTTCAAGTTACAAATGTGATTTCATGATCTATGTTACGAAAACAATTCGCTGAATATATTGTCTAAATCTTTTTCTAAATTGCCCTCATAATCTTTATGAGGAATTCCAAGATTCTCAAGGGCTTTTTTAAATCTTTTATATCCGTTTTCACATCTTAATTCTACCCAATTGATTCCCAGATCATCAAGTTGATTTTTGTTTTGGATGGAAAGTTTGTCAGCAACAAATACGTTTGTTGCTCTTGCTATCACAGCATCAGCACTTTCAGGATTTCCGCGACCCATTAACTTTACTTCGCACAAGTATTCTCTATCGTCTTTTATCAGATAAAAATCAACCTCTCTGTCAAAACCTTTATTTTTATCTTTTTTAAATATGGACTTATAATTGCTTTCATCAACAGAATACAATTTGCAAAGAGTTAGCATCAGGGGGTGCTCAACACGTTTACCGGCGGTGCTCCAAAGTCCACTACGAAGTTCAGCTCTTTTAACGGCAAGTGTGTTAATTACAATTAAGCTTTCACTCACACTCAAATCTACAGAAACACCTTTAAATTTGATTGTCAAAGTTAAATCAAGTTCATGCTCAGTTTCAACCAGATTCTTTATGCTTTCGTAAAGCACATCATAATGTTCATTTGCAGCATCAATGATTATTTCTTTTGTAGAAGAATTGAACATATTATGTATAGTTTTCTTGTTCAATCCCGAATTAATTGCAATTTCTTTAGCGGGTAAGTTTGGATTAAGAAATGCTTCTTTATACCAATCAACAGTAATGTCTTTACTTTGAAGTTTTGCTTCAACAACCTTTTTAAAAAAATCAATAGCAAATTGTAAAAACTCTGCATTGATAAGTGTTACAACTTCAATCCTATAGTCTTCACCTTTTAAAAGTTTTCGGATAATATTTTTAGCTACTTGTTCGGTTAATGTCATTGTATTGTATTCTGAAATTCTTTAAGTGTTAAAAATTTTGTCTCAAATTTATCGAACATTTCTGTTGAATTTTTAGATTTCATGTAATTAAAATAAGTCTCATCTTTTTCTGTGAGAAAAAAGAAACGACCTAAACTTTTTGCTGTTTTACCCACTGTTCCACTACCTGCAAATGGGTCAAAAACAAGGTCGCCTTTGTAAGAATAGTATTGTATGACTCGCTTGCAGAGTTCAACAGGAAAGACAGCCGAATGAACTTTATCAAAGCAGGGGTCAATTTTCCAAACATTTGTTGTTTCATATCCTTCAGGTACTAAGCTCTCTTGAATCGTTTGCCAATCATATTGATGTATGTTCCAATCCAAAAGCTTTTCGGTTGATTTTCTATAAACCATTAGATATTCTGTTACTGAATTAGGCTTGTATGCTAGGGGTTTTCTGTGTTGCTGAAAACCACCAATACGATTTTTTACACTTGCTTCCGGTTTCATCCAGATTATATCGTCGATAAATTCCCATCCCATTTCGATTAAATAAGGGTGTATATCAAATGGAATTGGATAACGTTTGCTGCTATGAGCACGACTTATTCTAGGTATTATTATGGGAGAAGTATTTAATATTAAGAAGCGACCTTCTTTAGTAATTCTATAAACTTCGGCAAATACTTCTTCGAGAAATTTTAAGTAAGATTTGTAGCTTGGATAAATAGAATAATCTCTTGCGTTATAATAAGGTGGTGAAGTAAAAGTTAAATGAATGCTTTCGTCTTTGAGTAATTTCATTACTTCAAGTGTATCAGCGTTCACGACAACATTTTTCAGGTAATCGTAACTCTCGGGATGCGATTGTTCGTTTTTATCTTTTTGATTTGCAAAATATTCTTTGTATATAACTGAGCGTACCATTTCGTTTTCATGATTGAGCAAAGACTTTAATATATTATCCACCTTATCATCTCCTTTGAAAACGAGCAATCCACGTATGGCTTGGCAAACAATCTTAGGGTCTTTGTCCTGAAGAACTTCAAGTAGTATACTTTGTCCTTTTTTTGTTCTCATTCTGCCAATGGAAGAAACAGCTTCACGTCGCACATTTGTGTCACTATCATAAAGGACAACTTGTTTAAGAATTGGTAGAAAATCTTCATCTCCTACTTTACCCATAGTTTTTACGCCCCAAAATCTTACAGTTGAATTTTTGTGCATTAGTAATTCCGGTAAAAAGCTTCCGTCAAAGGATTTGGGTAACTGCCCCAAGTTTTTCAGGATGAAAATCAAAGAACTGCTATCCTGATACTCCTTAATAAGATGACCAATCTCACCATTTCCATTATTTTTTAAGTTTCTAATATAATCTTTTGTGAGCATCTTATTAAGCATAATATTACCCCTATAAATTTACTATTTGTCAAGTTTCACAAGGTTGTTGTTTAAAACTTGAACTTTTATTTTATTGCAAAGATAACAATTTTTTTTTAAAATTACAAGGATTTTTTTTAAATTTTGAGGTTTTAATATCAATCGTTTTTTGACAGCCTGAAAAGGGTTTTTACGTCCTGCTCTTTTCTCATCCCTTCAAAGTTAGCATGTAATATACGAGAAAAAACATCAACAACGTGGTCAAACTTTACAATTATAGATATACAAATTGTTTTAGTGATTAAAAATTTCTTGATAAACATCATGGAAAATATAAAAACCAGGATGATCTATAATCCAGTTAGCAGCTGTCAATGCACCTATGGCAAGTGCTTTTCTCGAAAAATTCTTATGTTCTATAGTTATTTGATCAAATAAACTTGTAAATATAACGCTATGTGTACCTACTTCTTCACCTTGCCTGATAGATTTAATATTTAAATAATCTTCTTTATCGTCTAGACTCCAATTTTTGAAATTATAATGTTTCATTAATATTTGAGCTGCTTGTATGGCTGTACCACTAGGTTTATCCAATTTATGTATATGGTGGATTTCTTCTAATCTCACTTTATAATCTTCGTAAGTTTTCATTTTTTCTGATATATAATCAACAAAATCAAACCACAAATTAACACCTAGATTAAAATTACTGCCCCAAAGTACACTGCCATTATTCTGCAAGGTATATTTTTTTATTTCTTCTAATTCATTGTCCCAGCCTGTAGTGCCAGAGACAACAGGTAAACGCATATCTACACAAGTTTTAATGTTATTTACTACTGCATTAGCATTAGTAAATTCTATAGCTACATCTGGTTTATGCTTTTTTATTTCATCTATTAAATTATCGTTTTGGTCTATTATACTTACTATTTGGTAATTAAAATCTTGGGCTGTGTTTTCAATTTCTTTACCCATTTTACCATAACCTATGATAGCTATTTTTATCATTATTACTATTTTTGAAATTATATTTTAAAGAAATAGTGGGCACAAAAGTATTAGTATTATTAGCTGGTATCATTGATAAATCAGTATCAATACTAAACCCATATAAATTAGCGTCTACTACTGCATCTAGTATATTTAATAAGTAAACTCCTACAAAAACTATTGCACTGATTTCTAGATTGCGTCTATAATAATCTTTGTAATACGTCAGTTGATCTAAGCTATATAAATCTATGTAAGGATCAATTGTTGTAGGATCATCATCTAATCTCATATCTATTGCGTCTCTATAATCGATAAATTTTTTACGATTAGATACAAACATATAGGCAGAACCGCCTAATCCAGCATAAATAATAGGTATTTTCCAATATTTACGATTGTAACCTTGTCCTAGTCCTGGTAATAGAGAGGAATATATTGCAGCTCTTTGAGGGCTGTGGATGGAATCTTTTTTATCTAATTGATAATTATTCAAAAAATTATAAGTATCTATATTACCAGAAATGAGGTTTTGAGAGTTAATAGAGTTTAAATTAAATAAAAAAGAAAATAATATAAGAAATAGGAATCTATTCATTAATAAAATTCTTAAAAAAATTCTCTATTTCTTCATCATTATCAAATTTTAATTGCACAATGACTTTGCCTTTTGAGGTAACTTTAGATTTAGCTTCTATGTTAAATTTTTCTTTAAGATTATTTAAAATTTTTTCAGTTTTTTCAGAAACATTATTTTTATTAGAATGTTTAGCAGTAGATTTATTTTTGAGATTAGCCACTAGCTCTTCTACTTTGCGAACAGAGAGACCTTCGTCAATAGTTTTTTTAAAGATATTCATCAGGGCTTCATCATCATCAATAGAAGCTAATGCACGAGCATGTCCCATGGTGATTTTTTCATAGCGAATAGCAGCTTGTATAGCTGGAGGTAAATTGAGTATACGTAAATAATTAGAAATAGTAGCTCTATTTTTACCTACACGAGAGCTTAGTTCCTCTTGTGTGAGATTAAACTCTTCGAGTAATTTTTGGTAAGAATTAGCAATTTCTATTGCATTTAAATCTTGTCTTTGTATATTTTCTACAAGGGCTAATTCTAGAAGTGTGTCGTCATCAGCATCTTTTACAAAAGCAGGTACTTCATTGAGATTAGCTAATTTAGCTGCTCTCAGACGTCTTTCACCAGAAATTAATTGATATCTATTTTCACCAATTTTTCTAACGGTTATAGGTTGAATAATACCCAGATGTTTAATAGATTCAGCTAAATCATATAAAGCATCTTCATCGAAATCTGTACGCGGTTGAAAAGGATTGCTTTCTATTTGATCTACAGGTATCAGAGGAAAAGCAGATGAGGAGAAATAATCATTATCGATATCTCCCAATATAGCTTCTAATCCTCTTCCCAAAGCTGGCCTTTTACTTGTTGACATTTAAATTTTCTTTCTTTGATTTATTTAAAATTTCTTTAGCAAGGGCGATATAACTCTGAGCACCTTTGCCAGTAGTATCAAAAGTAATTATAGTTTCTCCGAAAGATGGAGCCTCACCAATGCGAGTATTTCTAGGAATTATTGTATCAAAGACTATATCTTTGAAATGATGTCTTACCTCATCAACTACTTGATTAGATAAACGTAACCTTCTATCATACATAGTAAGTAGTATACCTTCGATATCTAAATCTGGATTTAGTCTATTTTGTACTATTCTAATAGTATTTAATAATTTTCCTAATCCTTCGAGTGCAAAATATTCACATTGTACAGGTATAATTACAGAATCAGCTGCTGTAAGGGCATTCACAGTGATGATGCCAAGAGATGGAGAGCAATCTATGAGTATAATATCGTAATCATTTTTTAGTGAGTCTACAACTATTTTCATCTTTTTTTCTCTATCTTCCATATTAATTAACTCTATCTCGGCACCTACAAGGTTAATATGAGCTGGTAATAGGAATAGATTTGGAGTATTTGTCTCTACAATGGTTTCATGAGGATCAATATTATTAATGATGCACTCATAAATACTTTGGTTAATAGATTTAGGATCTATCCCTAATCCAGAAGTAGAATTAGCTTGTGGGTCAGCGTCGATGATTAAAGTTCTGAAATCTAAAGCTGCAAAAGCACCTCCTAGATTAAGAGCAGTAGTAGTTTTTCCTACACCTCCTTTTTGATTTGCTATTGCTATAACTTTGCCCATAAAATTAGAAAATTATATCTTCGTCTTCGTGATTATCAGAAAATTTATTTGGATTTTCTTTGTCAAATTTACGATTTTCTATAATTTCTTCCTTACCTTCCTCAGGATCTAGACCAGTTTCAATAAATTCTATTGCATAGCGTAACCCTCGAGCAAACTTATCCATATCCTCTTTATATAAAAATATTTTGGTTTTTTTATAACCAAATTGCCCAGTAGATTCATCTAATTCTTTTCTACTCTCGGTAATAGTGATATATCTATCACCAGAATTGCTCTCTTTAACATCAAAAAAGTAGGTGCGTCTACCTGCTTTAACTGATTTCGAATACACTTCTTCTTTTTCTCTTTTCATTATCCGTCTTTATTTTTTGGTTTTTATAAAATTCATGGCAAAAGTAATAAAAAATTTTTTATCATACAATAATAAATATTTTTACTCATTTAACTCTATTACACTTACATCGTCTATGAAATAATATAGGTACTTTTTTTCTCTATCCCAATAGCGATAATAATAAGGACTATAAGAACGAGAGTATTTACTTACTAATTTTTTATATTCTTTAATATAGGAATTTTCTACTAATAAATTATTTTTTATTGCTTTGCTCAAAAGCTTTTTATTATGTCGAGTATTTTTATTTTTGTATTTTTCATAAGCTTCAACTACGGCAGGCGTATCGTCCCAAAACATTCCTATTGTAACGTATTGCTCACCACCTTGTGCAGTATAGATACCACTTATCTCTACCCAATTTGTATCTGTTATGAAATTGCCATCTGGATTTTTAATATGTGCTCGTAACTCTGGTGTCATGTACCTCACATAGCTAGAAACATTATATTTTTTACCTACAATATCTGAATCTTTTGAGAAATAAAGACCAATATTATATGCTGCGTAATCACTATATTTATAAGCTAATTTCACCCAAAAACTCACTTTATATTGTTTGCCTGCTTCTAGTGGCTCTATGAGTTTACTTTGTATGTGCTCCATCCAGAAATTTTCCTCTCCAATCAATCCTAACCCTATATAACCATTTCCTGTTTTGGTTTTGTAACTTGCTAAATATCTGTATTTGTACGAACAATAATTAGTGTGAGTAAGTTCTATCCAGCACTTATTTATATAATCAGGTGTAGCATCATTAGGAGACCACCACCCTATACAAGGTATTGTGTCTACATAATTTAGATTGCATGGACAGCTATAATATTCTTCGAAGCTACCATTATAAATTAAATTTTTTTGTGAAAAGATATTATTTGAAATTACACTAATTACAATAAATAATATTTGTATTCTGCAATTATTTAATATTTTATTCATAATTATTTGCTTCTTTAAAAACTTCTGGCCCTAAAAAATGATCTTTCTATAATATTTATCTAATACATTAGGTGATAGGATTATTGTGCCCCATAGATTTCTTCTAGAAATTCTAACTTTTTTATCCAATATTGTAAATTTCGTTATAAATTTATCACCAACGTATTTTGCATATTTTTGTGTAGGAACAAAATACATTATTTGCATAAGGTATGTCTCACCTTCTTTTAGCTTTTCTGGGAATCTAAAATTATATTTAGGACTTACTAAAGTGTATAAAATGTCCGTTGTAGAATTAGATATATATATTAAATATGCATGCCTAATACTTTTTATTCTATGTATTCTATACTCGCCAGTTGTATAATATATGGTATCCTTGCCCTCATAAAAAATTTCATAATTAATTTTATTATATAAATTATTATTAGCTAGGATACTAGCTGATACAACTAGATTTAAAAGGAATAAAATATAAAATGTCTTTATTTTTTTCATTTTTTAGTAATAATATTTATTATTTTGCTAAACTATTTAATACATGCATCACTAAATTTTTTATTGCTTGAGAATAATCATCAGTGAAATCCTTTGTTACTCTATTAGCAATAGCTACGCAAACAGTACAAGCTTTGTGTCCCATCAGTTTAGCTAATCCAAATAATGCAGAGGTTTCCATCTCAAAATTTGCTAATATATGCCCTTGATATTCAAAATTTTCAAATTGATTTATTAACTCTGGATATGCTAGAGGCAATCTCAAAACTCTACCTTGTGGACCATAAAAACCACTAGCAGTTACAGTAACGCCCGAATGGAATTTATCATTATATAATTTATTGTATAACTCTCTATCACATTTCACTACATATGGTCTAGGTAGAGTATCTGGCCAATTTACTTTTTGCAAAATATTTTTTTCAAAATCTACTTCACGAATAGATGTGTCATGTTTATAATAATGTAAAAGTCCATCCATACCTAAAGCCATTTCAGATATTACTACACTATTGACATCTATTTTGCTATGTAGAGCGCCAGAAGTGCCTATACGTATTAAATTTAAACTTTTATGTTCTTTTTTTATTTCTCTTTTTTCTAGATCTATATTTGCCAGAGCATCCAGTTCATTAACTACAATATCTATATTATCAGTTCCCATACCAGTGCTTATCACTGTGAAACGTTTATTTTTGTAATATCCAGTATAGCTAATTATTTCTCTATTATGTCTACTCACCTCGATAGTATCAAAAAAACTAGATACCCATTCTGAACGTTCTGGATCACCTACTAGAATAATAGTATCTGCAATCTCATGAGGGAATAATGCTAAATGATATACACTACCATTAGGTTTTAAAACTAATTCTGATTTTTCCATAACATATTTTTTAATTATTAACTACAAAATTAAAAAAAATATCGAAATTTGCATAAAATTTTAGTTATTATGATTTTAGTAACTGGAGGAGCTGGATATATTGGATCTCATGTGATAGCTGCGTTATTAAAACATGGATACAAGGTTGTGAATGTAGATAATTTCTCTAGATCTCATCCTATTATTCATAAAAATTTAGAAGATTATTTTGCTACAAATATTCCATTGTATCAGATAGATTTGTCAGATAATAGGGCTTTTAAAGAATTAATGAAAATAAAAGAACCTATAGAAGCGATAATTCATTTAGCTGCGTATAAATTTGTAGAGGAATCTTATGAAGATCCAGCTTTATATTATAATAACAACATTCCCATATTACTTCATTTATTAGATTATGTAAATCAAAATGAAATTCCTTATTTTATATTTTCATCATCGTGCACTGTATATGGTGAGCCTGATTATATACCTGTTAATGAAAATTCTCCTCTCAAAGAACCTGCTAGCCCATATGGTCATACAAAGCAGATGAGTGAATATATATTAAAAAATTATACTAATGCATATAATATAATGAACGTTATTTCTTTGCGTTATTTTAATCCAATAGGAGCACATCCTGATATAATAATTGGAGAAATACCTACTATAAAATCAAAAGGACTTTTACCTTATTTGTGGCAAAGTGTAGATAATACTTTACCAGAGCTCACTATATTTGGCAAAGATTATCAAACTGTGGATGGTACTCCTCTAAGAGATTATATACATGTAGTAGATTTAGCAGAGGCACATGTGGCTGCTTTGGATAGTTTATTTAATAATAAGATCAATTCTAATTATGAAGTTATTAATGTGGGATTAGGTAAAGGATATACGGTGCTAGAGCTAATAAATACTTTCGAAAAAGTCGTCGGACAAAAAGTGCCATATAGATTTGGAGCTAGAAGAAAAGGAGATATTTCTGCTATTTATACTGATAATAGTAAAATGAAAGATTTATTAAAATTTTCACCTAAATATAATTTAGAAGATATGCTAGTACATAGCTGGCAATGGTATAATAATTATAAAAAATATATAAAACCGTGGATAATATTATAGTAACAGGAGGTGCAGGATTCATAGGATCTCATCTCGTTTGTAGATTAGTAAAAAAATATCCTAATTATCATATTATTAATTTGGATAAATTAACCTATGCTGGAGATTTAGATAATGTAAAAGAGGTAGCAAACGAACCTAATTATAGTTTTATCAAAGTAGATATTGTAGACTTTGATGCTATTTTTGAAATTTTTAAAAAATATAATCCCATTGCAGTTTTTCATTTAGCTGCTGAGAGTCATGTAGATAGATCTATTGTAAATCCAATGGATTTTGTATATACAAATGTGATAGGAACAGTGAATTTGCTTAATGCAGCTAAAGCTGTTTGGGATGGAGATTTTGATAATAGAAGGTTTATACATATTTCTACTGACGAGGTATATGGTTCTTTAGGAGAGCACGGATATTTTACTGAGCAAACACCATATTCTCCACGCAGCCCTTATTCAGCATCTAAAGCATCAAGCGATCATTTCGTTAAAGCTTATTTCCATACATATGGCTTGCCTACTATTGTTACAAATTGTTCTAATAATTATGGTCCTAATCAATATCCAGAGAAACTTTTGCCAGTAATAATTAATAATATTTATCATGAAAAACCATTGCCTGTTTATGGACAAGGTATTAATATTAGAGATTGGTTGTATGTGGATGATCATTGTGAAGCTCTAGAACTTGTTTGGCTAAAAGGTGTTATTGGCGAATCATATAATATCGGTGGTAATAATGAATGGCGAAATATTGATCTAGTGAAATTGATTTGCAAAATTATGGATGAGAAACTTAATAGACCAGTAGGATATAGTGAAAAATTAATAACTTTTGTAAAAGATAGACTAGGACATGATCTGCGCTATGCTATTGATAGTACAAAGATTAGAAAAGAGCTCGGTTGGCAACCTAAAACTGATTTTATTGAAGGATTATCTAAAACAATTGATTGGTATTTAGCAAAAATGTAAGTGATAGGGTAGGAGAGGCGGGGAGACTTGGTGACGGGGAGAGGGGAAGACATGGTGAGTGGGAGACTGGGAGACGAGGTGACAGGGAGTTTGGGAGAAATGGTGAGTAAAAGGTTAGTTTTTCACTAAATAGCTTATAAACACATCAATTCATAAACCATCATCCATAATTTATCATCTATTATTCATCAACTCATCGACTATTTGTTTAAATATGTAGCTAATTATAATGACTTTAAATCCAAAATATTATGGATTTATTAAAGGATTTAATATAGGTAAATTATAAATTAATTTTCTAATAAATAAAAAAAGGGCAATAAAATATTGCCCTTTTAAAAAATTTTTTAATTAGAATTATTGTGGTAATATAGAGTCTGTAGTAGTAGTATCAGGTTCTTCGGTCATATCCATTGAAGGCTCAGGTAAAGGTTCATTAACACCTTCTTTAGGGAAGTTTACTACTTTCCATTCATTTTGGATTTTCATTAATTCTACATAGTTTTGTGTGCCTTGAGAAGTATATGTACATTTTTTCATATCTTTAATGTCCATATCTTCGCATTTGATGTCTTTAACATCAGGAACAATAGAATCATTTTTTGTAACAGGTTGTCCCATTTGAGTAGCGAAACTTTCAATTAAATTTAAAGTTTCTAGGGCTGTACTGTCTGCTAATGATTTAGCAACTTCGAAATCGTTTTGTTGAACAGCTGAAATGAATTTTTCAGTTACTTGTTCAGGAGTATTAGCTTTTTTACATTGTACGAATACTAATGATACTATAGCTAATGTGATTACTAATAATTTTTTCATTTGATTTGTATTTTAGTTGTTTTTTAGGTTTTTAATATTAATCAACATTAACAGTAACTTGTTGAGTTTCAGTCATAGCTGTTGAATCATTTTGCATTGCTGTAGAATCGGTCATAGTCTCTTCTTCAGTCATTTCTGGAAGTTCTTCACCTTCATAACCTACAGTAGTAACCATCCATTTGCCATCTACTTGTTCTAGTTCTACATAGTTACCATCAAATTTTTCGGTGCCTTGAACCATGGTAAAAGTACATTTTACTTTGTTTTCAATTTCTTGACAATTAAGATTTTCATAATTTAAATCTGTGGGGAAGAATTCAGGATTAGAACTAACCATATTACTGATTTGACTAATTTGCTCTAAAGCATCACCTGAAGTAACTGTTTTAGCAGTTTCGAAATCTGCTTTTACGTAAGCTGATAAAAATTTTTCTGCTACACTTTGTGGGTTTTCTTTTTGGCAACTGCTGAATGAAACAGCTATCATTGCTACAAATACTAAAATTGCTAATTTTTTCATATTTTTTTGTTTTTAGGGTTTTGACTTTGCAAAATTACTAAATACTTTTTAAATAAAAAAATTTTTTTATTTTTTCTTAAAATTATTTATATTTTAAAGTTCTATAACGATTATTGTGAGTAAATTATTTAGATTAATATTTAATTGTCCACAGATGAATATAAATTATAAATTAAAGTTGATTAGTTGATATGTTGAGACGGGGTGACGAGGGATAATAGG
>JASEGF010000036.1:0-1284 GCA_030017935.1 Bacteroidales bacterium
AAATCTTATGTCTCCATTTAAAGCTAGTTGGTAAACTTATGCCAACTTCTCTAGCACAAACTCTGAGGCTTTTACCTTCTAACATACATTTTATATAATCCATTAAAAGATAGTATTTATGAGAATAATAGACAAGTGATTTTGCAGTTTCTCTGAATCTGTAGCCACATTTTTGGCATTTATAGACTTGCCTGCCATCACTTACACCAGCTTTAGTTACATATTCACAATCACATCTGGGACAAATCGGTGCAGTTGATAAAATCTTGATTCTCTGATAATCTAATGCTGTCAATCTATTCTCATTAAAGAATTCATAGAGATTATCTAAAAATTCACGTTTGCCTTCTTTTGTTAGAGCCAGCATTTTTTCTATGTTTTCAGTTGAATATTTCATAATTTTTATTTTTTACAAAATAAATAAAATTTTTTGACATGAAAAGTTTAACATAAATATTATCTTTCCCCCTTATTTACTAATACCTAATTTATATTACCTTACTTTTTTAATTGTCGATATAAAAATTGCACTGGATGCATAGCTATTCTTTGTGTGCCTTCTTTTATTTGTTGTCGGCAGCTTGTCCCAGGAGCTAAAATTATAGCATCTGGATGTTCCCTTATTATAGGAAAGAGAACTAATTCACCTATTTTCATACTAACATCATAATGCTCTTTTTCGTAACCAAATGAACCTGCCATACCACAACAGCCAGATGGTATTTCCATTATTTTGGCTTTTGGCACTATTTTTAAAGCGTTTATTGTGGGTTGTGTACTTATTATTGCTTTTTGCTGGCAATGTCCGTGGACTAAGATTTCACCTTCATAATCTTTGAAATCTTGGCTAGATATTTTACCATTTTCTATTTCTTTACTAATAAATTCTTCTATCATCATTGCTTTTTTTGCAATGATATTAGCTTTTTCTTTTAACTCTAATGAACATAAATAGGGATACTCATCTTTGAAACCTAGAATAGCACTGGGTTCTATACCTAATATTTCTTTCTCATTACCTCCATTTTCGTAGAATAATTTTATATTCTTATCTATGATTTTTTTAGCTTTTTTGAGCATTCCTTTTGAGATAAAGGTCCTAGCACTTTCCTTGTTAGGAACTACATCAATATGATAGCCTAGCCCTGTAAGTAGCTTGATAGTATCAATTCCAATTTCTACGTCATTGTAATTGCTAAATTCATCAATAAACAGTATTATACTTTTTTTAAGATTTTGAGGATTTAATATTTTTAAATTTTTTTTAACATATTGATTAAGAGT
>JASEGF010000036.1:1294-13289 GCA_030017935.1 Bacteroidales bacterium
TATACATTAAAGGGAAATTACGACTAGGTGCTACATTGAGAATTTTTTTCAAAAGACTATTAAATATTTTTTGTTTTAAAAAGAAATTATAAAACCAAGGAATCAATTTAAAAAATGATTGTATTTGAGAAATATAGGCAATAGCTAATGTTCTGAGTGGTATATGATGGTCTCGGTACCAATGTTGTAGAAATTCTGTTTTATATTTTGCCATATCTACATTAGATGGGCATTCAGCTTTGCACAATTTACAAACTAAACATAAATCTAGCACTTCATAAAGTTCTTTGCTATCAAACAGATTTTTGTTTTTATTATTTGTTAATATTTCTCTTAATGCATTAGCTCTAGCACGAGTAGAATTTTTTTTATCTAAAGTAGCTTGATAAGAGGGACACATGCCACCAGTAGCCCAATGCAATTTATGACAATCTGAAGAACCATTACATTTTTCTATTGCTCTAATCATTCCTAATTCATCCGAAAAATCATAATATGTCGTAATATCAGGAGTTGATCTATCAGGTGTGTATCGTAATGAGCTATCCATGGGAGGAGAATCAACAATTTTCCCTGGATTAAATATATTATTGGGATCCCAATTTTGTTTTATTGCTTTGAAAATAGAATAAATTTCTTCACCAAAAACTATTGGAATAAATTCTCCACGTAGCCTCCCATCTCCATGTTCACCACTGAGTGAACCTCTGTATTTTTTAACTAATTCTGCAGTTTTTTCTGCTATAGTTCTGAATCTTTTAATATCATTTGAGCTTTTCAGGTTTAGTACTGGGCGCAAATGCAGCTCACCTGTTGCTAAATGTCCGTAATATACACAAGATAGATTTAGACGCTGTAATTCTATATTTAAATCTTCAATAAAATTAGATAAATCTTCAGGTCTGATGGCTGTGTCTTCTATGACAGCAACAGGTTTAGCATCACCTACCATATTTGAGAGTACACCTAGTCCAGCTTTTCTCAGAGCCCATACTTTATTCATATCTGGTCCGAATATCAATGGAAATGCATACCCAAAATGATTATCTTTCAATTCTTCTTCGATTTTTTTAGCTTTTTTTATAATCTCATCCTTATCATTTCCCCATATTTCTACTATCATTATTGCTGCTGGGTCTCCTTCTACAAAAAATCTATTTCTTTTTTGTGTGAAGTTCTCTTTTGTTAAATCTAGTATTGCCTTGTCTATTAGCTCCACGCTTGTAGGATTGTGATTCAATGCTATTAAGTTTGCTGCAAAAGCATCGAATAAAGAGTTTAAATGTACACATAGTAAGCCTTGCTCTTGTGTTGGCAGTTCTATTAGGTTTAATTTTATTTCGCTAAACATTGATAAGGTACCTTCGCTACCAGCTAATAATTTTGAAATATTAAAATTATTTTTTTCTGTTGAGAAAATATTAGTATTTAACAAGCTATCTACAGCATAGCCCATATTTCTTCTTTTGACATCAGGATGTGGGAAGTTATTTTGTATCAATCTTACATTTTTTTCATTAGAAAATAATTGATTGAAATATTTATAAATATTTCCCTCTAAATTATTCAAACCACATTTATATGCGAAAGTATCTTTATCAATATCATTAAAAATCACTTCGCTGCCATCACTTAATATTGTTTTAACAGATAATACGTGGTCTCGTACAGATCCATAAATCAGAGAATGTGCTCCACAACTATTATTACCTAGCATACCTCCTATCATACATCTATTACTAGTACTGGTTTCAGGGCCGAAAAGTAGATTATATTTTTTTAATTCTCTATTTAATGCATCTAAAATCACTCCTGGTTCTACAATTGCGTATTTTTCTTTAGGATTTATTTCGATTATTTTATTGAAATGTTTAGATACATCTACTACTAAACCGCTGCCTACGACTTGCCCAGCGAGAGATGTACCTGCTGTTCTAGGTATTAAACTTATGGAATTTTCATTAGCAAAACTAATTATTGCTTTCAGATCGTCCACATCTTTAGGATATACTACCCCGAGTGGAGTTTCCTTGTAAACTGATGCATCTGTAGAATAAATGATTTTATGCAAGGTATCAGTATATAATTCTCCTTGTAGATTATTTTTTAGCCAATCAAAGTTCATTTTTTTGCAAAAATAAAATTTATTTAAATTCTATAGAAAAAGAATTCTTATTAAGAACAATGTCCTTCATTTAGTAAATCTTTGAGTTCTTTTACTGGATTAAATGTAGTTAGTGGTACATTTACAAAAATTGTCAGCCAGTAACCCATAGCACCATTCCATAAACCTGGATGCTCTAAAGCTAATATATCTTTGCCTTTAAATGATTTGTCGGAGATGAAATATGTATCTTCCATGATATAATCTAAAAGATTAAATTTTTCTCCAATATAATTATATGGGTAGCAAACGATATCTACAGGATTGAAGTGAGTAGAGCTATCCCAGATCTTTTTTTGACTAGGATCATTCATATTTACCTGAGCAGACTCTATTATTTGCAATGATTCTTCACTGTTTTCGTCATTAATGATAAAAGGTCCACCACCCGGAGCTCCAGTATTTTTTACCATACCAGCTATTCTAATAGGGCGATTTAATAGAGAAAATAGATAATCAATTTTTTCCATTTTGTCCAAGCTAAAAATATAATCATTTATGGGCTGTTGCCATTCATTTTTGCAATAGTTCAGCATCTCATCTAGATCCATTTCTGATAGATTAGCATCATCTAGCATAATAAGGAATGACTGCACTTGTTCCACTACGTCCATCAATAAACCACCTAATATTTTCTTGTATTCAATTGTATCATCTTTTCTATTGTCTAGTGTTACATTATCAATATTTTTAATAAAAATGATTTCCTCATTCAAATCATTGAGATTCTCTATCAGTGCACCATGACCACCTGGTCTGAAAATTATATTATTCATCTCATCTCTTACTAATTCTAAATTATCTTTGTATAGAGCCACCGTATCTGTACTTGGCTTTTGAAAACTATAAGTAATATTTATTTCGGTATCATATTGTTTTTTATAAGAATCTAAAATTCTATTTAAAAGAACATTAAACATTTGCTCATGCTCAGGGCTAATGGTGAAATGTATGTTTACACCATTATTATCTTTAGCATAATGAATACCCTCTATGATATGTTCTTCTAATGCAGTACGATAGCCATCTGTATATTTATGAAAAGGCAAAAGTGCTTTGGGTTTAGCTTGTAAATTTAATCCTTCTTTGTCTAAAACTAGGTGAACTATCAAATCAAATTTCTTCTCTTCAATAACTTGTTCATAGTTATACCCTTGCATAGCTAGTACCTTTTCTAAGTCTTCGAAAAAAGCAAATTTTTTAATATTATCAAAAAACCATTCTAGTCCTTTAGTGCTAGGATGATCTTTATCAAAATTATCTAAATACTGATACAGAGCCTTAAACATACGTGTAGCAGCACCAGACGCAGGTACAAATTTTGTAATTGTATAAAAATATTGATCTTTTTCAAATTTATTTTTGTAATAAATTTTTTTGTCATCAGTTAGTTCTATTATTCCGTCATTTATTGTAGCAGGTCTTAAAAGTTCTACAAATTTCATCCCAGATTTTAAGATTTCCATTTGTCTATTTACCTCTTCTGTGGTGAGGCCATGATGTGTGATATGATCGATATCTTTTTGTGTAAATTCCATAGCTGATTTATTTATGCAAATTTAATAATTTTATTTCTTTGTATTAAAGGGATAAATCATATAAAGACAATGCTATATACAATTAACAATAAACTACTGACAACAATTTGAATTAAAAAATTAGAAAAACCTCTTATCTTAAACTGATATAATTTATAGTTTAATGAACTTTAAACATTTTACTTAAATCTTTAATCCCTTCAATCATCACTTATCACCTATTCTCCTCGTCTCCCCATCTCCTCGTCACCCAGTCTCTCCGTCACCTATCACTCATCACTCATCACTAATCACTTATCATTAATCACTTATCAAAAGCGTCAATGACAAATTTTATCGTAAGAAGCTTTAGCCTCTAAATAACCCAAATTCATAGATTGTTGTAAATCGGCACATGCACTAGTCCTATCTCCATTAATATCCCACACTATAGCTCTATAATAATAAGCTCTGCCACTAGGATTTAGCTTTATTGCATTATTCAAATTTTCTAAAGCTTGAGAGTATAATTTTTTATTAATGTAATAAATACCAAGCTCTTCATATGCTAAAGTATTTTTAGAATTCAGATAAAGGGCTCTACGAATATCATTCAGAGGATCTTTATTAATAAATCTTTTTGCCATTGCTCTATAAACATAAGCTGTATCATAATTTGGTCTTAAAGAAATAGCAATGTTAAGTGTATTTATTGCTGATTCATAAATTTTCTGATCAATGAATATTTTCCCTAGAAGCATATGGTAATATGCATTTTTTTCTTCATAATTATTGATTAATAATTCTAATGCATGCTGTGCCTCTGACAATTTATTATCTTTCATAGCCATATTTAGATAAGTAATTAACATTTCTCGAGTATAGAAATTATGAGATATCGCATTTGAGTAATCTGTGAAAGCTTCATTATTTTTCATAAGCTCTAAATTAATATCTCCTTTTAGACAATACGCTTCACCTATTAGATTACCTTTATTTATTAGATTATTACAATCTTTTAGAGCATTATCATATTGGTTTAAGTTTTTATAAATATGAGCTCTCTTTAAAAGATATTTGTATTCTGTATGCTGTTCAGAGATTAAAAAATTAATTTCATTTAGAGCATTATCATAATCTTTTAAAGAAATATATGTTGCTACTAATAATGAATGTGCAGGATAGAAATATTTATTTTGAGAAATTACGTCTATGAGGTCATTTATTGCTTCTTTATACATTTTATCATTATAGTAGTACTCAGCTCTCATAAATAGAGCTGGAGCAAAATCTTTTTTCATCGTTAAAACCTGATTTATTTGGTTCATAGCTTCATTTTTATTATTTAAAGTCATATAGCACTTGGCTTTAGCTAGATAAGCGTCATAATAAAATTTATTCAAAGCGATAGCTTTATCATAGTAGATGATAGCTTGTTTGCAATTATTATTCTTATAAGCATTTTCTGCTAAAACAAAAAAATCATAAGCAGATTGCTGAGAGTAAATATTTGATATTAATGACACAAAAATCAAAATAAAACTAAAAATTTTTCTCATAGAAATTAGATTATCAGACAAAATTAAAATAATAAATTTAATAAAGACAAAAATAAATGATAATTATTTATGAATTTTAAATTATTTTTGCATAAAAATATAAATTATGGCTGTAATAGAAAAAATTAGAAAGCGATCTTTATTGTTATTAATAGCAATCGGTGGAGCAATGGTACTTTTCATATTAAGTGATTTATTATGGAAAGGTGGTGGTGGTAGACGTAGAATAGATCCAATAGCTAAGATATCTAATGAGGCTATTAATTATCAAGAATTTGATAATAAAATTGTAGAGCAAGAGATATTTATGAAGTTGCAATATGGAGAAAATTACAATTTCTCACCAGAGGAACAACATCAAATAAATAATTTTGCTTTAGAACAATTGATAAACGAAAAAATTATTGATAAAGAATTTAAAAAAGCAAATATTAGTATTAGTGATGCAGAAATAGCTAGTTTATTCACTGGTAAATTAGTTCATCCATTTATTCGTCAGATATTCACTGATCCTCAAACAGGTCAATTTGATCCTAGAGTAGTACAAAATTATCTAGATAATCTAGAAACTATGCCCGAAGATCAACAAAAACAATGGTATGCTATCGAAGGAGTAGTTTTAGACGAGCATAAATTTCAAAAATATTTCGGAATAGTTTCTAAAGCTTATTATCTTCCATCTAAATTAATTAATCAAAAATTAAATGATTACAATAACGAGCGCACAATACAACTCATGGGACTAAAATATTCCACAATTAATAATGATGAAATAAAAGTTTCTGATGATGACTTAAAGAAATATTATGATGAACATTTGTATATGTTTAAAACTGATCCTTTTGTAGATATTGATTTTGTGATTTTTGATATTTTGCCTTCTAAAAATGATTTAGCAAAAATAGAAGTTTATATTCAGGAAGCATACGATTCATTGAGAAATTGCAGTCCAGATAGAATCCCTATTGTCGTTAATCAATTTTCTAAAATACCATTCGATTCTGTATATGTAAAAATAACTGATTTGCCTCCTCAAGCTGATACCCTTACTAAGGCTAGCAGAGGAACCATATTAGGCCCATACCAATACAATAATGCTTGGTACATCACTTCAATATTAGATGAAAAAATCATCTCAGACAGTGTGAAAGCTAAACATATTTTAATAGCTTATAAAGGAGCAAATAGATCTAATGAGAATGTTACTCGTACAAAAGAAGAAGCCGAAAAATTAGCAGATAGTTTATATAATATTCTCAGATCTACTAAAGATACTAATCTTTTTGTACAATTTGTTAAAAATTATAGCGATGATCAAGCTAGTGTACAAACTAATGGAGATTTAGGATGGTTTACAGAGGGTACAATGATAAAACCTTTTAATGATGCTTGTTTTGCTACACCAGCAGGGCAATACACTAAGGTAGAAACTGATTTTGGCATACATATCATTTATGTGGAAGATAAAACAATGCCAGTACCAAAATATTTAGTAGCTAATATTGTTTATCCTATCGAACCTAGTAGCGAAACAATGGATAGCATTTACAATGTAGCAAATAGCTTTGCAATTTCTGCTAAAACAGCTAAAGATTTTGAAAATCAAATTATTGAAAAAGGTTATAATAAACGTACTGCCGAAAGGGTCAAAAATGAAGATTTTACCATTCCTGGCATAGAAAACGGTAGAGAAATTATAAGATGGGCATATAATAAAGAAACTAAAGTGAGTACTGTATCAGCTGTCTTTGATTTAACATCTGAAAATAAAGAAGTTGTAGTATTATTAAAATATAGACAAGAAGATAAAAAGCCTTATCTGACTTTCGAAAGAGTAAAAGAAGAAATCCGTCCTTTTGTGATAAAAGAGAAAAAAGCAGATATTTTAGTTAAAAAAATTAATGATGCTAAAACAAATGATTTACTAACATTAACACAAAAATTGAATGCACAGTTAGATACAACAGTAATAACATTTAATTCCTATAGCTTACAATTTTATGGACCAGAGCCTAAGGTTATTGGCACAATGTCTATCATTCCTGCTCAAAAGATTAGTGATCCTATCAAGGGTGAAGGTGCTGTATTTGTAGGTAAAGTGATAGAAGAACATCAACGTGCTAATATAGATGCAAATGCATTAAGAATGCAAGAGAACCAAATGCATAATTCTAAAGTCAATTACGAGCTAACTAATTCTCTAAAAAAAGTATATGAAGTAATAGATAACAGAACTTTGTATTATTAAAATTTTAAAATAATTAAAAAAAATAAGCTCTAATATAAAAAATTAGAGCTTATTTTTTCAAAATTCTTTTTTAGAAGATTTTACATTAAAATTCTTAATTTTGTATAAAAATAATGATATGGATAAAATAGCATACAAAGTAAAAGATATTTCATTAGCCGATTGGGGACGTCGTGAGATAGAATTGGCAGAGAAAGAGATGCCAGGATTAATGCAATTAAGAGAAAAATATAGTAAAGATAAACCATTATTAGGTGCTCGCATATCTGGCTCGCTGCATATGACTATAGAGACAGCAGTACTTATAGAAACATTAGTAGCACTCGGAGCTCAAGTGAGATGGGCTAGCTGCAATATTTTTTCTACTCAAGATCATGCTGCTGCTGCTATAGCTAAAGCTGGTGTGAATGTTTATGCTTGGAAAGGTGAAACACTTCATGAATATTGGTGGGCTACTGCTCAAGCTCTTAACCATAATGGATTTGGCCCACATTTAATAGTAGATGATGGTGGTGATGCCACGCTAATGGTGCATCTCGGTTATAAAATTGAGGATGATCCCTCTATTCTCGATAATAAACCTGCTAAAAAAGATGAGCAAGCTCTATATGACATTTTGAGAGAAATATATAATGAAGATAAAACTTTTTGGCATAAAACTGTGAAAGAACTAAAAGGAATATCAGAAGAGACTACTACAGGTGTACATAGATTATATCAATTAAATGAACGTGGTGAGCTACTCATACCTGCAATTAACGTAAATGATAGCGTAACAAAATCAAAATTTGATAATATATATGGCTGTAGAGAATCATTGCTAGATGGCATCAAAAGAGCTACAGATCGCATGATAGCTGGCAAAACTGCTATGGTATGTGGCTATGGTGAAGTAGGTAAAGGTTCTGCACAGGCTCTAAGAGGTGTAGGTGCTAGAGTTCTCATAAGCGAAATAGATCCTATATGTGCTCTACAAGCTGCTATGGAAGGGTATGAAGTAACTACAGTAGAAGATGCATTGAAAGAAGCTACGATTTTTGTTACAGCTACTGGTAATAGAGATGTGATATCTATAGAGCATATGATGAAAATGAAAGACAATAGTATTGTATGCAATATTGGGCATTTCGATAATGAAATTCAAGTAGATGAATTGCAAAATTTCCCAGGTATACAGCATACCAATATTAAACCTCAGGTAGATAAATATACATTCCCAGATGGGCACTCAATAATCCTTTTAGCAGAGGGACGTCTTGTAAATTTAGGTTGTGCTACTGGTCATCCATCATTTGTAATGAGTAATTCCTTTTCTAATCAAGTGCTAGCTCAGCTAGAGCTGTGGCAAAATGATTACAAAATAGGAGTTTATTGCTTACCTAAATATCTCGACGAGGAAGTAGCCAGACTGCATCTACCGTTTTTAGGTGTTAAACTTACTAAATTGACACCAGAGCAAGCAGACTATATAGGTGTACCTATTAATGGGCCTTATAAGCCAGAACGTTATAGATATTAATTTTTATTGAATTAATCGTTTAATTAATAACTAAATTATTACTGATTCATTCACGGTAATAACTATATTTCTTATGAGTGTAATTGATTTTGAATAAATTTCTACATAATTTACATTTCTTTATCAACTACACAAAGAAAAGTCTTCGCTCGGGAAATAATTTGATAAATCATTTCCCAATGTAATATTAAATATAGCGTTTTTTTTAAATTTTTGTTTAAAATAATTAATGATATTTATTTAATATTTTTTTAATATTAAAAATCTTTATAGATGAATATTTTATAGAAATATTTACAAATTTTTTAATTTATAATCAAATTATTTATAAGCTTTAATTTTAAAAGTATTAATAATAATTTATTTAAATTCTTATATCATTACTAAATTTAAACATAAATTAAAAGTTAAATAATAACATATTTGTCATTATTTTGTTTGTCTAAGTTTATTAACACTTTCTTTTGTGATATTTAACAAATAAAAAATCTGGTCTTTATATAGATAACAAATAATTACAAAGCCGACGACAGCACTTATAACCTGTAAAGATATTATTGGAATGAAAGTATTAATAAAAGAAACTACTAGAAAGACAAATGTAGAAATATAAAATTTATCAAGATGATAATTAACTGGATATAATTTTTGAGAAAAATATGTGCCAATAAAGAAGTAAACTACATAAGAAATAGCTGTAGATAATGCTGCACCCTCAGCACCATATCTAGGAACTAAAAATATATTTCCCACTATATTGATAATAGCTGCAATAGTAGCTCTAATAATATATAAATATGTTTTCTTTTTAAAGTTAATCCCCACAGTAGTAACATAAGATACTGTATCTATAATAGGCATTAATAAAAGAAAAGATGTTAAACCTGCAGCAGATCTATATGAACTTTCTAACAAAAGAAAAATCAAATCTTTGAAAATTACTATTACAATGCCACTTATAAACATAATAGCTGAAATAAATAAGGAAACTTTCTCAAAAATACCAGTATTATTAGGATTTTTTTCATAACTTTCATAAGCTGCAGGTACCCAATAATTTGTAAAACTATTCTGAATCAAACTCATAACGGCTACAATTTTAAAAGCTGCCGTATATATACCTACCTCTGAGAAATCGCAGTAATTTCTAATAGCTATCCTATCTATTGATTGGAAAATCCAAAGAACTAAAAAAGTAGGGACAAAGGGCAAGCCATATTTAACTATAGCTTTAATATTATTCTTATCAATATGTGTTTTGGTACGCCAAATTTCTTTCTCATAAATAATAGCAACAGTAGCAGAACATACATGCGCAAAGAATAAACCAATAATGACAGCATAGAAAGTTTTATCTATTAATAATGCATATAAAATTGTAAAAACAGCATTGGCTATACTATTAATAACTTTTATTATAGAATAAGCTTTGCCTCTTTGCTTCATCCTAACTAGTAAAAGAGCATATCTTTCAATTATGGCAACAAAAACTGTAATATCTAATAATAATATTGGAGTAAAATGGGTGGAATCACCAAAGAGCAATATAGACAATTCTTGCCAAAAAATTCCAATAATTATAAAAGTCAAAATACCTATACTTAGACTAGGTAGCAATGACTCCCAGAGTAAATTACTACGTTTACTTTCTGAACGTTCATAAAAAAATCTTGCGAAACTTTGATCAGCACCAAGTAAAACGATATTTAATATCAAATTAAATGCAAGAGTAAACATTGCAGCTTTACCAAATTCATCAGGTATAATAAGCCATGTGATTATAGGAGTAGTGATGAAGCTAATAATAGCAGCTATCCATTGACCAATAGAAAATTGAAATAAAGATTTTATAAAAGTTTTTTCTCCTGATGTACTCTTTACCTTCGACATTTTAATGTATTATTGATATAATTATAAAAACAATAAGGTGCCACCTTTTATAAAATATTTTATAAAAAATGACACCTTAAAAATTCATCAATTTTATAATCCTAATTTTTTTCTAATATCTTTAGGGATACTATTTACATTTACCATTATACCTGTGGTTTTATACTCTACAAAAGGTTTAGAAGCAAAGAAATATCCATCATATGGTCCCGTAACATTCCAGCTATTTTTAACTTTATAATAAATATTTCCATTTTGATCTTTAGCAATGCCAGTAATATGCATACCATGATCATCAGTAGTAGAATAATTATCGAAAGCTATTTGTCTTAGTTCTTGAGTTATTACTTTTTCTTTAACTGGTCCATCAAGAGTATAGATTTGTTTTTGCCTCTCTGCTTCTGTGAGCTTTTCCCAACGTTCTTTTTCTGTACCAGTGAGATCAGGGAGTGTTTCATCAGGAACTACAGCAATACCTTTAGACCATTTAAAGCCTTTTTCTGAAACATCACTACCCCAGGCCACAGTATATCCATTATTAATAGCATAATCAATGATTTGCATCATCTCATTTAATGGAACATTATAAACTTTTTCATGAAGCCAATTATCAGGTATTTCTAACACAAACTGCTCATAAAAAGGATGATGATTAAAAGAAGTTATTTCCACATAATCATCCATGTTTAATCCAAGAAATTGAGCAAAAGTAATAGGAGTATATTCTTTTCCTTCATAAGTGAATTTTTCTGGGATTTTCCCTAAATATGCATCTAGGATGCCTATATAACCATTAAGCCAAGCAGTTGATAACTCTTTATTAGGATTTTTAATAATTTCATCTAGATAAGCTTTGAGTACTGCATCTAGCTCAGCATGTACATGCTTATCTGTACCATAATTTAATCCTGTATAAGCTGACTCAGGGACAATACCATATTTTTTAATAATATATGAAATGTCTCTAAAACCACCACCAGCACCGAAGTTGGTTTTTCCTTGAAAACGCACATACCTGATAGCCTTTTCTATATAAGCATTTCTAACAATAAATGCCTCAGATAAATCATAATTTCCTTTGCCAGTACGCAATAATTC
>JASEGF010000037.1 GCA_030017935.1 Bacteroidales bacterium
ATATTAAAATTGACTTTTTAAGGGACGACTATTTAATAAAAATTATATTTATTTATAATACATTAGAATATATATTTTTAGTAAATTCAAAAAACCTCTTGATAAAATACAAAAAATAATAGATTAAAATGATTTTTTAAATTATAAAACAAAGAATTATTATAAAAAATCTTCTCTTTGAACCAAGAGAATAGAATTTTGATTTACGATTTTATATTCTTCATTATTAATTTCTACATCAATAGCTTGCTTTTGTAAATAAACAGCTAGATCGCCCTCTTTCACCTGCAGAGGGAGATAACGCACCTGATCAGTAGTTTCACGTTTCCAATATTCATCTTCAAAAGATTCACTTGGCAATGGATAACCTGGACCTACTTTCACAATATATCCATAGGCTACAATTTCTTTTTCATGATAACCTGGTGGCAAAATCAATCCACTAGAAGTTTTTTCATCTTCGGTAAGAGGTTTTATCAATACCCTATCACTTATTAAAATTACATTATCTAAACTACTCATATAATTTTATAATTTTTTTACTAAAAACAAAGTCATTATTTACAAATATCACAAAATATATACCATCCGACCAATTGGCAGTATTTATAATATTATTACCAGAATAAAAATTTTGAGAATAAATTAATTGCCCCTCTGGAGAATATATAAATAATTGACCATCATTATCAGTTTTTAGATTTAAAAAATTATTAAAAGGATTAGGATAAATATATGAATCATCATAATATGAAACAATAGAATTAAAATCTGGCTTAAAAACCAATTCGAAACCTTGCGCATTATAAGTATTACTAGAACTAAACAAAATATTAATAGGGAAACTAGAAATATTAATAGGTGATGGTAAACTATTACCTCTAAGCTCTAAATTGACACTGCCATCATAGCTTTTAATGGTTAAATAATCAGTAGAATCTATATCGAAATAATTAAATGTAAGCAATAAATTATCAGCATTTTCAGGAGTTATACGCCATCGACAAATTCTAGTATTATGATAATTATATATATCACTACAATCATTTACTACACCACTGTCAGCAACTATTTGAACTAAATTTGGTGTACAAAAATTATAAAGAGTAGTAGAATAAGATAATAAAAATCCTTCTCCTTGTACACTATCATTAGAAATGAATTCAATAAAAACAGATTTACCATTTACAGTAATAGTAGTTGGAATATTTGTACCAGTAATAGTAGCGATAATATTTCCAGAATTATCATCACCATTGTATATTTTGATAACATCGTTAGGATCTGGCAAATCTAGTTTAAGAAAAGTAAGCTTAATGTTTTGAATAGAATCGAAAGGCTTAATCAACCAGCTACAATGAGAGTTTGGTAAATAATCGAATAAAGGACCACTACCATCATCTATAGTACCATCTAGAGTTAATAATGTATCAGTGTTTTCGCAATATACAGGATATTGACCTTTAGGAAACATATTAATAATTAATTCATGTTTATGAGTGAAATCAGCTCCAGCAGGTACGAGATTATTAATATTAAAATATCCATCGTAAGCACCACCCCATCCCCAATTAATGTGATAAACCATAGTGTCCTGATAACCATCTAATACAAAAGCATGACCACTTACATACTCAGTATCAGACCAACCAGCATAATAAAGTGGAATTTTCTGATCTAAATAAGAACGAAGCAAACTATCCCAATCTAAGGTTGATTCATCACGAAATAAATATTTGGTAGAATCATCATAACGAAAGAAATTTTTCATAGCATAAGCAGCTTTGTGATTATACATACCAGAACCATCAGGACCATAATGCATATCACAAGCCACACCAATATGATATATAAGTTTTGCTAATTGTCGATTTTCTCTATTAGCTGCAATAGGCATCTGATTATAAGAATAATGCTGCTCTGCATAGTTAACATATAAATGACCATAAGTAGTATCTATATCTGTATATTCTCCCTCACCAACTAAAGGCCAACGAAAATAATTAAGCACTTGAGCTAGAGCAGCAGCTACACAACCAGTTACACATCTATCATCTGGACCTGCAGGATCTTTAGGACAAAACTGATTGTAATAAGTACCCTGATCCCATTTAGTAAATAACAATGGTGCAACAGCACGATATTGTTTTTCTGCATTTTTATTAAAATCACTAAACCATAAAGGATGTATCTTATTAGATTTTTCTACATATTTAGAAATTTGGCTCAAAAAAGATTTAATAGCAGGCTGGGCTATAGGATAATTAAAATCACTCTCCCAAGAATAACCAATTATAGGATGTAATAACTTAGTACCACTAATTAATATAAATCCTGTCGGCTTAATATTATATAAATAATAAGTAAAATTGGAATTTTCAGATAAAATTTCAACATTCTTAATACCATAATCAATATCCTTGGGGAAATATTTACTCACTACATAATGTCCCCATTGATCAGCTTCTACTTGAGAAACTTCATATTGACTGAATAAGAAGTAAGGTAAAAAAATCAAAAAAAGAATAAATAACTTTTTCATAATCTTTTTATTTTTTTACAAATATAAATGATTTTTTTTATAAAATTATTTATAATAAAAATTGTTTGGGTAAAGTAATCAAGTATAGAATATAGAAGAATAAAAGGGATATTGGGGCAAGGAGGGGGATTTGAGGGTGGGGATGAAAGCACTTTAAAATTTTTAAATATTCATATGCTTATATTTTAAAAATATATTATCTTTGTAAAAAATTTTATCATATATGAAAAATATAGTATCAAACCTCAAAGAGCACTTATCTCAAGGTAAACAAATAAATTTAGAATTCCTCAATAACCTCTACAATAAAATGAAACTCCAAGGTAACGACGTTGTAGATTATCAACATCTGAAAGCTGAAAGTGTCTCTCCACAATGCCCTAATTGCAAAAGCATCCATATTAAGAAAAATGGCCACCAGCAAGGCCAACAAATGTATAAATGCAAAAATTGTGGTAAAAACTTTCGAGAAACTACGGGCACCTTCGTCTACTACCTTCACAAAAAAGAATTAATGTTGGACTACATTCGCCTTATGCTCGAGGGCAAAACCTTACGACAATGCTCTAAAGAACTTCGTATTTCTCTCCCCACTAGCTTCGAATGGCGACATCGCATTCTATCTGCTCTCAGAAGCTTTGAAAATAATGTAAATTTCTTTGGTATTATGGAAATAGATGAATTACAATTGAAATATTCTGAGAAAGGACGCAGATACAAAACATTAGAAGAATATCTATTAGCTCAGGAACTAAAAACTCACAATGTAGCTGTACTATCTATGATAGATAGAAGTGGCAATATGCTCTGCAAATTAACTGGTTTAGATAATGTTAAACGAGATCAAATAGATAAAATATTATTAGCTAGAATATCGAAAAATGCAGTGATTTGCTCGCCAGATAATGAAGAATTCAAGAATCTGAAGACACAAAGCATAAAAGAGAAAACTATAATTACTAGGAGGACAAAGAAGTATGGGCAGCATGGTTTATCGATAGTAAAAGATAAGGAAAATGATTTTGCTAGATGGATAAATGATACCTTTAGAGGAGTGGCTACGAAGTATTTGCAGAGCTATATAATGTGGTACGTGGTTAAGCATAAATATTTATTGAATAGAGTAATAAATGATGTTGGTAGGATGTTGAATTTAGCAGCGTCAGACTGGGAGGCATGGTATGTGTATATAAGGTTGAAATCAAAGCATAGGGAAAAACTAACATAAATGTTTGTTTTTCCACCCCCTTTTTTTCTTATTTTCATCATTTTATATTATTTTTGATAAAATATTTGTTTTCATGAGACAAAACATTTATGACATTTTACAAAATAATTGGGGTTATTCTCAATTTAGACCTTTGCAAGAGGAAATTATCAATTCTGTTTTAGATGGTAATGATACTTTAGCTCTCCTACCTACTGGTGGTGGCAAAAGTATTACTTTCCAAGTACCTGCTTTAGCTTTAGATGGTATTACTATAGTTATTTCTCCTTTAATAGCTCTCATGGTAGATCAAGTTGAGAATTTATTAAAAAGAAATATTCCAGCTGCAGCTCTTCATAGTGGTCTTTCACAAAGAGAAATTGATGTGATTTTGCATAGATGTATTTATAGCAATGATATTAAGCTGCTTTATGTATCTCCAGAGCGTTTGCAAACTTCATCTTTTAAAGAAAAATTATCGAACATGAATGTAAGTTTCATCGCTGTAGATGAGGCACATTGCATCTCTCAGTGGGGTTATGACTTTAGACCTCCGTATTTACTTATTTCTAGTATTAGAGACATATTCCCTAATGTTCCTATTTTAGCTCTTACTGCTACTGCTACTCCCATAGTCGTGAATGATATTGTTGATAAATTAAAATTAAGAAATGTTCAGATTTTTAAACAATCTTTTTATAGAGAAAATTTGATCTATAATGTTATTGAGACTGAAGACAAGATGGGTAAATTAATAAGGCTTCTGAAACAATTTCCAGGTAGTTCTATTATTTATGTGAGAAATCGAAAAAAAACAGTTACTATTGCAAAGCATCTACATGCTTTGGGATTTTCTGCTATCTATTATCATGCAGGGTTGTCAGCAGATGAGAGAGAAGCTAGGCAAAAAGCTTGGATAAATAATCAATTTAAAATTATGGTGGCTACAAATGCTTTTGGTATGGGTATAGATAAGCCTGATGTGCGACTAGTTGTGCATTTAGATTTACCAGATAGCATAGAATCTTATTTCCAGGAAGCTGGTAGAGCTGGTAGAGATCTTAAGCTTTCTTATGCGTTTTTATTTTTTCATAATTCTGATGTAGATGATTTTAAAAAAAATATTCTTCTTAGTTTTCCTGATATTCAAATTATTAAGCAAACATACAAGATTATTACAGAATATTATCATCTTAAAATTGGAGATGGTGAAAATGAAATTTTCCCTTTTTCTATTAATGATATTTTAAAAAATGCTGATATACCATCAAATGATTTTTATAGTAGTATGATAATATTAGAAAAAGCTGGTTATATAGCTTTGAGTGAAGGCATCAAATCTAAATCTAGGTTGTTTTTTTTAGAAGATAAAAAAGAAATTTACAAATTTCAATTAGAGCATCCTGAATGGAATGATTTTATTAAAATTCTCACTCGTACCTATTCTGGCCTTTTTACAGAATATACTAATATTTCAGAGGAAAACATAGCTCAAAAAACCAATTTGTCTATTGAGCAAGTTTTTAATGCACTTAACTCTTTAAAAGAGCTGGGTATCATAGATTATATTCCCAATAAAGGAGAAAGTACTATCACTTTTTTAATGCCATGTGTGGATGCAGAAAATATAAATATCCCTGATATTGTATATGAAGATAGAAAAAAAATAATGTTATCTAATGCTAATGCTCTAATTTCTTATATTACTAATCAAACCAAATGTCGTAGTCAATTGCTTTTAGAGTATTTTGGTGAAGAATCTATAATACGTTGTGGTAGGTGCGATGTCTGTGTTTCAAGGAATAATGTAGATTTATCTAAATTAGAAATGGATAACATTATTAATATTATTAAACCTTTATTACGTGAGAAATCAATGAGCGAAAATGAATTATTAGAACATTTCTCTATTATGGATGAAATAAAAGTTATTAGAGTTATTTCTTGGTTAATCGAAACTAATAAAATTATTAGATTGTCAGACATGAAATTATCTTGGAACAAATAAATATGATAAGTTCTATTTGTATTACTCAAAAATTTCATTGAAATTCGTATTAATTATTATCTTGATATTGCTTAATTATTTTGTTGATTTATTTGTATATTTTATTATAAAATCCTTTTTTGATTTGATAGAAATATGAAAATTATTATTAAATAATTAGTATAATGTAATAAATCAATTTTCTAAATATGATGGAGATAAAATCTTTTACTAATTTTGAAAAAAAAATGGGAACCACAACTGATTATTTTATATCACAAAGAGCAGCCGAGTTAAATGAGTCAGCTACATTAGCAATGAGTCAGAAAACTCGAGAATTAAAAAGCAAGGGGATAGATGTTATCAATTTAAGTATCGGAGAGCCAGATTTTTTTGTACCAAATTTTATTAAAGAAGCAGCTAAACAAGCTATAGATGATAATTATTCTTTTTATCCCCCAGTGCCAGGATATCCTGAATTACGTCAGATGATTGCTCTTAAGCTGCGAAGAGATAATCATTTAGACTATGATCCTTCTCAGATTGTTGTCTCTAATGGTGCTAAGCATGTAATTGCAAATATTTTTTTAACAATTTTAAATAAAGGCGATGAGGTATTGATACCTATTCCTTATTGGGTATCTTATCCTCCACTAGTACAGATAGCTGATGGTAAACCTGTATATATTAAAAGTGATTTTAATAAAGATTTTAAAATCACTGCTGAGGATATAGAACGTCACATTACCCCTAAAACTAAAGCTTTTATTTTTAGCTCACCTAATAATCCATCTGGCAAAGTTTATTCTTATGAAGAGTTAAAAGAATGGGCAAGTGTTTTTGCGAAACATCCTGAAATTTTGATAATCTCAGATGAAATTTATGAATTAATAAATTTTACTAAAGAACATCATAGTATTGCAGAATTCGAAGAAATAAGAGATAGAGTAATAATAGTAAATGGATTATCAAAAGGTTTTGCTATGACGGGATGGCGCGTAGGCTATAGTGTATCTTCTAAAACTATTGCTAAAACTATTGAAAAAATTCAAGGACAGATGACTGGTGGTATCAATGATATAGCTCAGATGGCAGCTCTCAAAGCTCTATCTGTAGATCCAGAAGATTGCCATGAACTTATTGAAATGAAAGAATCTTTCCGTAAACGTAGAAATTTTATGTTAAAAGCATTATCTGAGATACCTGGCATTAAGCCTAATAATCCTGAGGGAGCTTTTTATATTTTCCCAGAAATTTCTGATTTAATTGGTAAAAAATTTGAAGATTTTGTTATTAATAATGATGATGACCTCTGTATGTATCTATTAAATAATGCTAATGTGGCTTTGACGTCTGGCTCTAGTTTTGGCTATCCAGGATGCATTAGACTTAGCTATGCTACTTCTATGTTGCAATTAGAAAAAGCCGTCGAAAGAATTAAAAAAGCAATTAGTCAATTACAATAATCTAAATTTTTTTTGATTCAATATTTTAATACAATATCACATATTCTATATGTTAAGCACAAATGCAATATGCATTTAGTTTTCTTTCAATTGTGGGTGCAAAAACATTGAATAGAACGTTAAAAAAAACACAGTCATTGTAGTGGCTTGTTGTCCCTCGAGCATATCTTCTAATAGCATCATTGTCGAGAAAATTATCCATATACATATCCATAAACTAGTCAAATTAGTTCTACTTTTTTTGTTAAAAATGGGATAAAACCATAAAATTAGTAGCAAAAACATCCCTACTATTCCTAGAGCTACTCCTATAGTTACAAATTGATTATGCGTTTTTCTGTATAATTTTTCTGATACATGAGTGTAATGTTTTTGATAATAATTTTTGAAGGCTGTACTCACATCACCTGTCCCCCATCCAAATAGAGGCTTCTCATTTATCAGCGATATACCTGCTTTCAAATAAACTAATCTTTGGCTTAAAGAACCATAAAAACCTATTTGTTTATCTTTTCTAACTCTATATATTTCATAATATAAATTATACAATCTATGCTCTAATGGTAGTGAACTCATTAGTCTGTAATTTGTTATATTATGCTCTATAGCTTTTATCTCTTTATCATTAAGCATTTTTAGTCCCGTAGAATCTATAGGATAATTTTTAGAAGCTAAAAAACGTACTAATGTGTAATAATTGCTATCAGAAAAGGTATTAATCTCATCGATTTGTTTTGTGGATATTTCATTCCATTTTTTTACTAAACTTTTATCTAGTGTGTATGGATTGTATGCATTTCTATTTTCTATTTCTATATTTTCTAAATTTGTTATATTTTTGGGAATACCAAAATAACTTTGATAGGATAGATAAAATATTAGTGGAGGTGAAATAATAAAAATCGCTATAGCTCCTATCGCTATGTATTTATTTCTCTTAGATATTCTACTGATTATCCAAATAAAAATAATTAATAAAGATAAAATAAATGGAGCTAGTGAAGCATTTAAAATCTGAAATGTGATGAAAAGAACTATTAGTAAGGGATGTATGATTTGATGATATTTGATTTTTACAGTATCATTAGCAAATAATATTATTGATATAGCAATGGTAATAAGTAGTGAAGCTCTTATATGATTTCTATACCATGGTATTTCTTTGATATTGTCTATCCATCCAAATGATAAAGTAATTATAGGTATTAGAACATAAATAAATGCTAAAAACAAATAAAATTTATTAAAATATTTTTTTATAAATTCAGAAGGGTAAGTAGTAGCAAAAATCAATGGTAAAAGTAATATCGGTAATTTTACTCGTATATCATTTAACCCAGATTTGATATTAGATGTGTACAACATGCCTATTACTAGCAATAGATACATCGCTAGCCATAGCATTGCATATGGTTGTTTTTTTAATTTTTTTAATTTCTCCTTATATTTCCCTTCTATTAACCAAACAAGTGCTAAAGTGATTTCAGAAACAGATATTAAAAATAAAGAGTAAAATAGTCCTATTACTAATAAACCTATTAATGTTGTGTAAATATATGGGAAAATATTTTGAGAAACATTTTTCATAAAGTCATTACTAGTGGTCAAATTATTTTACACTCAAAATATTATTGTATTGTGATGGATTAGATAAAATTTCTATTGCTTTATGTGTAAAATTATCACTTTTTAGCTCATATTGAATGCGGCCTTTCTGATAATAATATCTAGAGATAATCTCTGGAGTTAGTATATTAGTTATCTCATCTTTGTAATGCAAGAGTTCATCTTGATTATCTAAAGTTATTTTTTTCTTCAAAAGCTCTATATCATCTTTTATAAGATCTAATTTCTTTTCGTCTTCAGCTAATTTTGTCAGCTTATCGAGTTCCATTTTTAGCGGCGATGAGTATTTGATTTCTTTATCTTTCATATAAGCTATAAATTCATTATAGTCGGCATCTGATAATTTGAATTGATCTGGTTGGGAGATAGTGGGGTGCTTAATGGAGTATAATGTGGCAAATTTGAAAATATGTTGACCTACATAGAGAGCAGCGGTAAAAGCAGAAATACTGTCTGTTTCCACATCAATATCTGGTAAGATACCTCCAGCATCCTTTACAGGACGTTTATTTTTTGTAAAAAATATTTTTTGTTCATCAGCTGATATTTGTCTACCCACGCCATTAGTTTTATCACTATAATCAATTTTTTGTATACATCTGCCTGATGGTATGTAGTATTTGGCAATAGTAACTTTTAATTTTGAATTATATGGCAAATTGATAATGTTTTGTACTAGTCCTTTACCATATGATTGTTCACCTATTATCACAGCTCTATCTAAATCCTGCAAAGCACCAGCTACTATTTCGCTAGCAGAAGCGCTATTTTCATTTATCAAAACACAAAGTGGTATTTCGAGGTCTACGGGTGCTTGCATAGTTTTATAAACTCTATTAGCCTCTGGTAATCTGCCTTTTGTGCTAACAACTTCAGTATTTTTAGGTACAAAAATATTTATAATATTAACAGCTTCATTTAGTAAACCTCCGCCATTATTTCGTAAATCTAGGATTAATCCTTGCAAATTAGGATCATTTTCTTTTAATTTTAATAGTGCATCTTTTACAGTATTGCTACAATTCATAGTGAATGAAGATAAAGAAATATAGCCTATATGTGGAGCAACTATTCCGTAATATGGTACTTCTGGCAGTTTGATTTCTTTTCTAGTCAATTTCACTTTTTTAATATTTTCATCAAAAATATTTTTAAAAGTAATTTCTACATCTGTATCAGGAGCTCCCTTTAGCATATCACTTACTTCTTGAGTAGATTTATCCTTTACACTGACGCCATTAACTTCTAAAATTATATCTCCTGCCCTTAATCCAGCATTATAAGCAGGAAACCCTTCATATGGTTCAGATACCACTACAAAGCTGTCTAATTTTTGTATTAATGCTCCTACACCACCATATTGGCCGGTTGCCATTAGCTTGTAATCTTCCATATCGCTTTCGGGGATAAACTCAGTATATGGATCTAAACTTTTCAGCATTTCATCGATAGCAGTTTTAGTTAGACTACCAGGTTGTATCTCATCTACATAGTTTTTATTGAGTCCTTGCATCACCGATGTGAAAATATCCAAATTCTTGACTAATTCGAAGCTAATGTCTCCAACTACAAATTGAAGTGAAAAAATTCCAATAATTACAAAAATGCTGACTTTTAAGATATTTTTAATTTTTTTCATGAGTATTTATATTTTCAAAATTATTTGATGATTTAAATTTAACAAAAACAAATTTATCTGGTACCGGATCATATCCATAGCCTCCCCATGGATTACATCTAATGATTCTATATGTTGCTAATAAGAAACCTTTAATTGGTCCATGTTTTTTAAATGTATCTACAGCATATGCAGAGCAGGTAGGATAGAACCTACAAGATTTCGGAAACATGGGAGATATAGCTACTTGATATAGCTTAATTAATAGTATGAATGGTGCTATCAGTATTTTCTTTATTTTCTTCATAATTTAATAAACGGTGTAAAAATACAATTATTTTTTCTTTTATGATTATATATTTAGGATTTTCATCTCCAATGTAAACTAAAGCAATATACAAATTTTGATGTTTTTCTTGTAGTTCTGTATTCACATCATCCATTATATCAAAAATTACTGCTCTCACTACGCGGCGAATTCTATTTCTAGTTACAGCTTTTTTAAACTGTTTGCGACTGACAGCTATTAGACAATGTAGCTCTCCTTGTCCATTATCTATTAAATGATAAATTTTAAAAGGATATTCTAATTTAGGTATCTGATTGAATAATTTATCTTTTTGTTTTTTAGAAATAATACGTAATTTTTTTAATCTATCTGACATTAAAAATAGAAATAATTGAATGTTTTTTTATAAAGTAATACAATAATATTAAATCAACCAGGTTTTTTTGTCCTAGTAGTGGTAGCTTTAGTAGTTGAAGTTTTTTGTGTAGATGTAGCATTAGTTGGTTTTGCTGATTTAGAAGTTTTTTTAGGTGATTTTTTTGTTTTATCCTTTTTTGTATTAGCAGGTTTTGCCTTTTTAGTATTGCTGGTTTTACTATTATTAGTTTCTATTTTTTCTTCGTTTTTAATATTTTTAGGTTGCTTATTATTTTGTTTAGCAAAAAAATCATCTAGAGCATGTACCAAAGAAGGAAATTCTTTAGTAGGAGAATAAACAGAAATTTTCAAATTATGTTTCTCAGCCATTTTTTTTGTATATTCACCACACACAGCTATCACTTGGTCGCCTTGTTCATAGTTAGGGAAATTATGGAATAATGATTCTATGCCATGTGGAGAAAAGAAAGCCAACATTTTATAATCTTTTATATTGATATTTGAAATATTTATGGGCACATTTTTACATACAAAAAGATTATCAAAATTAATGTTATGCTGACGAAGTGCATTTGCAAAGCTTTCATTACCATCTGAGCTAGAGACTAAAATAAATTTTTCATTAGAGAATTGTTTTAGAATTTCTATTACACTCTCTGGAGTTCCAGTGCCAAAAAAGAACTTTCTTTTTTTATATCTCATATATTTCTGTAAATACAAAGCTATTTGCTCTGTTAGGCAGAAATATCTCATCTCTTTCGATATAGTTGTCCTAGATTGTTCTAATAAACTAAAAAAATAATCTAATGCTATTTTACTTGTAAAAATAATGCCAAAGTAATTATTAATGTCTATTTTCTGATTTCTGTAATCCTTGATATCTATACATTCTACATTAAATAATTTAATAAAAGAAAATTCTAAATTGTATTTGAGCTCTAATGCATGATAAGGACTTTTTTCATAATCATTTGGCTTAAACTGGGAAATTAGTATTTTATATTTATCGTCCATACTTTTTATATTATATTTTTTAAACAACTATAACTAAATAAAAAAGGAATAATTTCCTGAATGCAAAAATACAAAAAATAAATTATATGGAAATTTCTAATTGTTCTAAAACTGTTTATAATCATTCTAATCCACCTATAGATAAATATTATTGTAATAAATACAAAACCTATTTGTATGATTGTCTCATTAGTATATGCTATATTTAATAATAAAAATATGAATATCACAAATAAACTATGTATCCATGAGTTAACATAATAAATAAGATCAGAATTTATCTTTTCATTATTACTAAATAAATATGAGTATATTGAAAAAAATATAATTTTATATAAAAATATAATTAGAAATAAATAAGCAATACGTAGAAATTCAAATTCATCTTTTAGTAAGTAAATATTATAAATCATAAACACATATAATGAGGCGATATATATGAAAAATATTATATAATTGAAATAATGATTTAGTGAATATCTATTTAAAAAAATTTTCCTTTTAGACTCTAAGTAAAATGCAGAAATAAATGGTTTGTAATATTGAAAATATGTTATAAGGCCTATAAATAAAATTATAGAAAGAGTTGCCAAAAGTATTATCATTATTTCTGTAGTGGGAAAATAACTATGTGACAATGTGCTTAAAGCCGTTGTTTTAGTTGTCATTATATTATTTAAAGTATCATTAGCATAATTTCTATTTAATAAGAAAGAAATATCAGTAAACGTAGTATCATTAGAATAGTTCCATTTAATAAAATCATATGGATATTGTATCATAAAAATAATATAAAATTAAATACAAAATTAGCAATAATGTAATAGTTGAAAAATAAAAAATCAATCAAAATAATCGTTTAATTAATAACTAAATTATTACTGGTTCATTATCGATAATAACTATAATTTTTATTAGTATAATTGATTTTTAAATAAATTTTTACTTAATTTACTTTTCTTTGTCAACTACACAAAGAAAAGTAACAAAAGAAAAGTCTCCGCTGGGGAAATGATTTGATAAAA